>NZ_JBMDXJ010000086.1:0-1956 GCF_048594945.1 Pseudactinotalea sp.
CCACCGTGGTGACCGTCAGCACGGAGCTGAAGGACCACGGGGCGTGGAAACGATTACAAGGAGGATTGGAAACGATTACAGGGGCGGAAGGCAAGGGGTGCCGCTGTGAGAAATCAGATCGTGATGAGCGCGCTCAGATGAGCGGAGACGGCTTGCCGGCCGGTGCGGGCGCGCAGGAGGGGTGCCCCTGCAAGGGCCTCGACGGCGTGCAGGGCGGAGCGGTACGCGGCCGAGCGGGTCGGGAGCAGCCGCGCGACGGCCCACCGCGGCGGGACCGACGCGGGCGCGTTTCCGGCCGGCGAGGGCGGCCGGAGCGCGGGCATCCCCGCGTGCGCGGCACCGCGCCTCCCGACGGGAGGAGAACCGGATCGCACGGTGCTGCGCCTCAACTCGTTGCATTGCAGGGGGAGTTCGGGATGGGATGGCATCATGCCTGCGTCTTCACGCTCCCCGCACCCACGCCGGAACAACCGCTCGACCACGCGTGCCACCCTGGCGGCCCACAGGGCAGCCGCACGGAGGGGGCGCCAGGAGACGGGGCGGCTCGACTGGGCGCGACGAGTCGAACTGGGCACCGTCGTCGTTGCCGCGGTCGTCGCGGTCGGAGGGCTCTGGTACACGAATGTCCAGGCCCAGCAGGCCAACGAGCAGATGCGGCAGGCCAACGAGCAGGCGCTGAAGGCCGACGCCCAGGCGAAGGCCGACCTCTCCCTCGCAACGGAAGGCCAGGTCACGGAGCGGTACACCGCCGCGGTCGAGAACCTCGGCCACGACAAGGTGGACGTGCGGCTGGGCGGCATCTACGGCCTTCAGCGAATCATGAAGGATTCACCGCGCGACCAGCCCACCATCGGCAACATCCTCGCCGCCTACGTCCGCACCAATGCCTCGAAGCCACCAGCAAAGGGGCAGGAGCTTCCGGCCGATGTCGACGCCGCGTTCATGGTGCTGGGCACCCGTGACCGGAAGCATGACGGAGACTTCCGCCTCGACCTCCGGGAAGCGCGACTCCCCCGGCTCCAGGCAGCCGATTTCCCGGAAGACGAATCCGGTGTCGACCTTTCCGGGGGGATGCTGCTCGGGATCGATTTGTCCGAGGCGTTCCTTCCGTCGGCCAACCTGTCGCGCTCCTGGCTCTCCGGCGCGAACCTGTTCCGAACAAGCCTGCCGGACAGCAACCTGTCGCATGCGATGCTGTTGGGCGCGAACCTGGCCTACGCGAACCTGACCAAAACCAACCTGACGCATTCGAGCCTCTCCAGCACACACCTGAACTCGGCATTGCTCAGAGGCTCGAACTTGTCACATGTGTCTCTCTCTTTTGCCGACTTATCCAAAGCGAACCTCCGCAAGGCGGATCTGACAAAGGCAGATTTCACCGGGGCGAACCTTTCCAAAGCCGATCTTTCGGGCGCGAAAACGACAGACGCGAGTTTCTTCGAAACCAATCTGTCGGGCGCAGAACTGACAGGGGCAGACCTCTCCGGAGCCGATCTGTCCACAGTCAAGAACCTGACACAGGAGCAGGTCAGCTCCGCGCGTACCGACCGGACGACCCAGCTGCCTCCCGGCCTCACCCGAGTCAGCCCCGCCTGAGCGGATCCCCTGGGCCCCAGTACCGGCTACTGGTGACCACGGGCCCTGCACCCCGCGTCGAGTACCGCCAGGCGACGACAGACACACTCGAAGACTCACGAACCGCGCCCCGACAGCCGCGCCCGGGCGCACACACGAGGGAGGGGCCGGGCCCGACCACCGGACCAAGCCCCTCCCGTCGCTCTCATCACCCCTGATGAGGCTTCACCTCTCCCACCGCCCGACGGTCGGTCATGAGCCGACCGGGCCGGGGAGTCGGAGAGAAACTCGTCAGCCGGGCCACGTCCCGGTGGCGCGCTTCACGGCCTTCGCGCCGCCCCGGTCCACCACCGCCCGGGTGGCGGTGAAGATGGCGCCCTG
>NZ_JBMDXJ010000087.1:0-2366 GCF_048594945.1 Pseudactinotalea sp.
AGGCGCACCGCCCATCACGTGCGGCCGCACCTGAAGGGCGAGAAGCCTCTGATCGCCGGCGGCCTGGCCGCGCTGGGCGTCGAGGTGGCGATGCGGCTGCTCGAACCGTGGCCGCTGAAGTTCGTCATCGACGGCGTGGTGTCGGCACGTGGCGCCGAGATCCCCGGCGGATCCTCGCTGGGGCTGGGCACGGTGCTGCTGCTCGCCGCCCTCGCCCTGGTCGCGATCGTGGCGTTGCGGGCACTGGCCGCGTATGCGATGACGATCTGCTTCGCTCTCGTGGGCAACCGCGTGCTCACCCGCGTGCGTGCGCACACGTACGCGCACGTGCAGTCGCTGTCGATGGCGTTCCACGACCGCGCGCGCACCGGCGACCTCGTGGCCCGCGTGACCTCCGACGTGGGGCGGCTGCGCGAGGTGGCCGTGACGGCAGCGCTGCCGCTGATCGGCAACCTCGTGACGATGGTCGGAATGGTCGTGGTGATCGCGATCCTCGACGCGCCGCTCGCGGCATCGCTGCTCGTGGTGATCCCGCTGTTCCTGCTCCTGAGCGCGCGGCTGTCGCGCAAGATCAACGGCGTCTCCCGCAAGCAGCGGCGCGCCGAGGGCGACCTCGCCTCCGCCGCGACCGAGTCGCTGAGCTCGATGCGCGTGGTGCAGTCCTACTCGCTGGCGTCCCAGCTGCAGGAAGCGTTCGCGGCCTCCAACCAGCGCTCGCTGAAGGATGGCGTGAAGGCCAAGAAGCTGTCCGCCGGGCTCGAGCGCAAGACCGATGTGCTGGTGGGCGTGGGCACCGCGGTGGTGCTGTTCGTGGGTGCGCACCGCGTGCTCGCCGGCGCGTTGACTCCGGGTGAGCTGGTGGTGTTCATCACCTACTTGAAGGCTGCCTTCAAGCCGATGCGCGACCTCGCGAAATACACCGGTCGGATCGCGCAGGCGGCGGCATCAGGTGAGCGGATCGTGGAGGTGCTGGAGGAGCGCCCGCAGATCGTGGACGCGAGCTGGGCGCGCTCGGCACGACCCGGGCGCGGAGACATCCGGCTGGAGCAGGTGTGGGTCTCCTACACACCGGGTCATCCGGTGCTGCGCGGTCTCGACCTGACGATCCGCCCCGGTGAGCACGTGGCGATCGTGGGCCCCTCCGGTGCCGGCAAGTCGACGATCGCGGCTCTGCTGTCACGACTGCGCGACCCCGAGGCCGGCTGCGTGCGGATCGACGGGCACGACCTGCGTGACCTCACGATCGAGTCGGTGCGCCAACAGGTCGCGGTGGTGCTGCAGGAGAGCGTGCTGTTCGCGACCACGATCGCCGAGAACATCCGGTACGGCCGACCCGACGCCAGCCAGGCCGAGATCGAGGAGGCGGCCCGGCTCGCGGGCGCGCACGACTTCGTGCTCGACCTTCCGCAGGGCTACGACTCCGTGGTGGGCGAGCGTGGGGCCACGCTGTCCGGCGGGCAGCGGCAACGGATCGCGATCGCTCGCGCGGCGATCCGGAACAGCTCGATCATCGTGCTCGACGAGGCACTGACCGGTCTCGACGACGGCACCGAACGCGAGGTGGTCGACGCGCTCGGTCGGCTGACCGCGGGCCGGACCACGGTCTCGATCACGCACGACCTGCAGGCCGCGCGCGAGGTCGACCGGATCATCTGGATCGATGGCGGCCGGGTGGTCGATGACGGACGCCCCGACGCTGTGCTGGCGCGCCGCGCACCCGCGGAGGTGTCTGGTGGTTGAGGGAACGCGAGCCGCACATGAGTCTCTGGTCGCCCGGGATCCGGCGTTGCCGCTCGCGACGCTGCTCGACGACGACGCACTCGCCGCATGGCTGGCTCCGGGCGGTGGCGCTGTGCCAGGCGTCCGCCGCCGGTATCTGCGCTACAAGCCGGGTTCGAGCTGCGTGGTGCTGGCGGAGGTGGACCGCGACGGCGAGCCCAGCTGGGTCACGGTGACCGGTGTCGCAGCCGACGCTCGTGCGAAGACGACGAAGGCACTCACCCACGCCCGGGTCGAGGAGGTCGTGGCAGCCGAGCCGGACGCGGGTCTGGTGGCCGTGCTGCCGTCCGCCGACCGACACCTGCCGGGGCTGCGGCGGTTGCTGCGCGAACCGGACCTCGTGCTCTCACGCGTGCTCGGTCGCCGGGTCACGGTCGCGAGGATCACCGGCCTGGCCTACAAGCCGCACCGGCGCTGGGTCGGGCGAATCGATGTCGACGGCGAGGACTCGGTGCTCGTGCGCGCCTATCGGGCCGGCCGGTCCGGACCACACGTGGAGGCGCTCACGGCGGTGCAGGCGGGCGACGCCCCGGTGCCACAGCTGCTGGGGCACCGTGCGCGCCGCGATCTGCTCGTGCTGCCCTGGG
>NZ_JBMDXJ010000088.1:0-16053 GCF_048594945.1 Pseudactinotalea sp.
CACGCCGGCACCACCGGCACGCTCGAACAACCAGTTCTGGCAGTCGCTCGAGGAGCGGATCGGGGCACGGTTCGACGTCCAGATCGTCCCGACCGGAGACTTCGAGCAGCGGTTCCAGACCGCCGTGGCGGGCGACCAGCTTCCCGACCTCTTCACCATCTTCACGGGCCAGGTGCCCTCACTGCCGGCCGTACTCAACGAGAAGGCTGCCGACCTCACACCGTTCCTCTCCGGTGGGGCGATCGCCGATTATCCGTTCCTGGCGAACATCCTCACCGAGAACTGGGCTGACACGGTATTCAGCGGCAAGATCTTCGGCGTCCCGGTGCCGCGTGGGCCGCAGAGCAGCGCGACCTTCTACTCGCGGCAGGACATCCTGTCGGAGATGGGGATCGACGAGCCTCCGGCGTCACTGGAGGAGTTCCTGGATCTGTGCCGTGAGCTCAACAGTCCGAGTTCGAACGTCTGGGCGCTCGGGCAGGTCCCGCTCACCTACCTCCGGCAGATGTTCGGCGTTCCCAACCAGTGGTCGCTCGAGGATGGAGCTCTGGTGCGGTCGTACGAGGCCGATGGTCAGGAAGAAGCTCTGGAGGCGGGCTCCAAGCTCGTGGCGGAAGGTCTTGTCCACCCCGACGCATTCGGCGCCCCGGGTTCGGACAGGAAGACCTGGATGGTGAACGGGACCACGCTGTTGGTCGACGACTCCCTCAGTGGCTGGGGCGGGTTCTACAACTATCCGACTCCGGACGGCTTCAACCTCGAGATCTGGGCCCCGCCATTGGCTGGCGGCGGCGGGACCGCACCGATCTGGCTCGCTCCACCGACCCACAACATCACCGCGATCAGCATCAAGGCGGTCGAGCGCGCGCCCGCGCTCCTGGAGTTCCTGAACTATCTCGCCGCGCCGTTCGGCACTGCCGAGTACGAGTTCAAGAAGTACGGCGACGAGGGCGTGCATCACACGATGGACGGCACTGACCCGGTCCTGAACGACAAGGGAACCAGCGAGACCCAGCTCAGCCTGAAGTACCTCGTAGAAGGTCCGCGCGTCACCTACCAGGCGGGCTTCGCGGATGTGACCCAGGCACAGTTCGATGCGCACATGAGCGTGGTCCCGACGGCGACTCGGAACCCGGTCCAGGGCCTTTACAGCGAGACGAACACACGCCGCGCCGCTCAGATCAGCCTCGACGAGCTCGAGAGCGACATCCTGCAGGGTCGGGTGCCGGTCTCACGCTGGGCGGATGGCGTCGCTGAGTGGAAGGCGAAGGGCGGCGACGACATCCGGGACGAGTTCATGGCATCGATGGAAGAGCGTGACGCGAGCGCGTGACCTGAGCGACCGAGTTGCAGGTGAGTGAGCACGTGAGTCTGAGCGCGCGCGGAGGGCCGACTGCAGGCCCGCCACCCGAGATCCCGACTGCTCGTCGATCCTTCCCGTGGTGGCGACGGCTCCTTCGCGACAGGGTCGTCTTGTTGTTTGCTTTGCCTGGTATGGCGGTGATCGTGCTGTTCCAGTACTACCCGTTGCTGGGAAACATCATCGCGTTCCAGGACTTCCAGCCGTACCTGGGCATCGACCGGAGTCTCTGGGTGGGGTTTGAGAACTTCGAGATCCTGTTCAACGGGGACCCGGCGTTCACGAATGCGTTGAAGAACACCTTGGTCATCACGGCCCTGCAGACGATCTTCGTGTTCCCGGCCCCGATCATCCTGGCGTTGCTGCTCAACAGTTTGATGTCGAACCGGATCCGGCAGCTGGCCCAGTCGATCCTGTACCTGCCGCACTTCCTGTCGTGGGTGATCGTCGTAGCGATCTTCCAGCAGATGCTCGGTGGTGCGGGCATGCTCAACAACTGGTTGCGGGCCTCGGGTTTTGCCACGATCGACATCATCGGCAACGCTGACGCGTTCCTGGCGCTGATCACCTCGCAGGTGATCTGGAAGGACACCGGGTGGGCGACGATCCTGTTTCTGGCGGTGCTAGCGCAGATCGACAAGGCGTTGTACGAGTCGGCGAGCCTGGACGGCGCGTCCAGGTTCCGCCAGACCTGGCACATCACGTTGCCGGGGATGCGACCGATCATCATCCTGCTGTTCATCCTCAAGCTCGGCGACGCCCTCACGGTCGGCTTCGAGCAGATCATCCTGCAGCAGCCGGCCGTGGGCCGTACCGCCAGTGAGGTCCTCGACACCTTCGTCTACAACAACGGAATCGTGGGTGGCGCGTGGGGAGTGGCAGCAGCCGTGGGCCTGGTCAAGGGTGTGGTCGGCCTGCTGCTGGTGTTGTCAGCGAACAGAGTCGCGCATGCCTTCGGAGAGGAAGGGGTGTACAAGGCATGAGCCGCCCGATCTCCTACCGGCGCTCCGCGTCAGAACGGTTCGGCAGCATCTCGAAGGGGATTCTGCTCATCGTGGTCTGCAGCCTGGTGATCGTGCCCTTCATGGGGATCGTGTCCACCAGTCTGGCCACACCCGAGCAGGTCGTGCGATCGGGGGGGTTCGTGCTCTTCCCGGAGGGCATCGACCTCACCGCCTATCGCTCGATCTTTGTCGGTGGCGTCGTCACACGCTCCTTGTTGGTCAGTGTCTTCGTCACCGGTGTCGGCACCGCACTGAGCCTCGCGCTCACGGCCACGCTGGGATGGGCGCTCGCACGCAAAGGGTCGTTCGGGAACCGTCAGCTACTGCTGCTCGTCTTGATCACGCTGCTGTTCAACCCCGGGCTCATCCCCAGTTATCTGGTCGTGCAACAGCTCGGTCTGCTGAACAGCCTCTGGGCACTCATCATCCCGACGTCGGTATCGGCGTTCAACGTGATCGTCGTCCGTGCGTTCTTCGTTGGTCTACCGGGCGAGATCATCGACGCAGCACGCATCGACGGAGCCTCCGAGTGGCAGCTCTTCCGCTACATCGGGGCACCCCTCTCGCGCGCGGTCCTCACCGTCGTCGGGCTCTTCTATGGCGTCGGCTACTGGAACTCCTTCTTCAACGCACTCCTCTACATCTCCGACTCCAGCATGTGGCCGCTGCAGCTAGTACTACGCACCTATGTTGTCGACGACGCACAGCTTGGCGCCCAAGACCTCGGTACCCGCGACGAAGCGCTCCCACCACAGACTTCGATACAGATGGCCATCCTCGTCACCGCCATCATTCCGATCCTGCTCGTCTACCCATTCCTCCAACGCCACTTCGCCAAAGGAATGCTCACCGGTGCGGTCAAGGGATGATCGGGGGCATGGGCGGCGCCGACATATCGACCGATGTGGCATCGATGTCTACGAGGACAAGGAGAGCGTGATCACGTGAGCACGACGAACGACGAGGTGGCCGGGGCGGGCGCCCAGCGCCCCCCGAACATCGTGTACCTGCACTCGCACGACACGGGCCGGATGATCTCGCCCTACGGCGCTCCTGTGCACACCCCACATCTGCAGCAGCTCGCGGAGCAGGGGACCGTGTTCCGGCAAGCCTTCGCTGCAGGCCCCACGTGCTCGCCGTCCCGGGCAGCGCTCCTCACAGGCGAGTCCCCTCACCAGTCGGGCATGCTGGGACTCGCGCATCGCGGCCACAGCCTGACGCATCCTGAGCGGCACCTTGCCTCGGTGTTGAGCGCTCACGGATACGACACGGTGCTCGCCGGCCTGCAGCACCTGGCTGTCACCGACGCAGAGATCCAGGCCATGGGATACCGCCAGGTCCTCGGAGCTCGCCACAACGCCCATACGGCCGCCGTCGAGTATCTGGAGCACGTCGGATCGACCCCGTTCTTTCTGGACGTGGGGTTCTTCGAGACTCATCGCTACAGCGATCGTGACGGCGCCTTCAGCCCCACCGGCAGCAAGCCCGACGGGCGATATGTCGCAGTTCCCTCCGGTCTGCCGGACACGCCGAGCATCCGTGACGACGTGGCCGATTTCGCGGCCGCGGTCACGACACTTGACCAGAAGATCGGCGTGGTACTTGAAGCGCTCCGCCGCACCGGCCAGTGGGATGACACCGTGATCATCGTCACCACCGATCATGGGATCCCGTTCCCGCACGCCAAGTGCACCGCCACCGACCGCGGGCTCGGGGTCATGTTGATTCTGGCAGGCGCCACCGGCGAGCACGGTGCGCAGGGAGCCGTGGTGGATCAGCTGGTGTCACATCTCGATGTGCTTCCGACGGTCTACGAGCTGGCGGGAATACCGCAGCCGCCATGGCTCCAGGGCGTCACACTTGCACCGCTGCTCGAGGATCCAGAGGCCCCGATCCGGGCGGAAGTGTTCGGCGAGATCACCTACCACGGGGCTAACTACCTGCCAGTTCGCACGGTACGGACACGACGATTCCGCTACATCCGCCGGTTCCCGCGAGGTGCCGGCGAGGAGCATCGGGTGCTCAGTTCGGTCGACGGGGGACGGTCCAGGCACTACTTCGCGACGACCCCCGGGCTCGATCCACAGATGCCGGACGAGCAACTCTTCGACTGCCTTCGCGACCCGGGAGAGAGCGTGAATCTCATCGATGAGCCCGAGTACAGCAAGGCGCTGGACGATCTGCGCGCACGACTCGACCGCTGGATGGTGGACACCGACGATCCACTCGTGACAGGCGTGTCGTCCTCCTGAGTGGCAACCCGCTCGCCGAGGTCCGATGCGGGATAATTCGGAGGTGGTCACCAGGAACGACGTCGCGCGGGTCGCGGGAGTCTCACCCGCCGTCGTCTCCTACGTTCTCAACGACGGACCTCGTCCGGTGGCAGCAGCGACGAGACAGCGCGTCGTCGCTGCCATCGAGGCGCTGGGCTACAGGCGCGACGGGCTTGCCCGCGCCCTCAAGCGTGGTCGGAGCGACACCCTGGGCCTCGTGATCCCCGACATCACCAATCCGTTCTTCGCCGAACTCGCGCAAGCGAGCGAGGCCACCGCACGAGCGCGCGGCCATGCCCTGCTGGTCGGCAGCGCTGGTGAGTCCGACGACTCGATCCGCGATTACATGCAGCAGCTCGCAGAGCGGCGCGTCGACGGCCTGCTGGTGGTCTCCACGCTTCGCCGCGCGATCCTCGACCCGATCATCGCACTGGAGATCCCCGTTGTGGGCCTCGACCGCCCGTTGGACGAGGTGCCGATCTCCACCGTGCGCATCGACAACGAGGCAGGCGCACGCGAAGCCACCGTCCATCTGCAGGGGCACGGGAGCACCGAGGTGTGTCTGCTCAACGGACCGTCGGACACCGGTGTCGCCCGAGCGCGGGAGAAGGGTTGGAGGTCCGTCATGCCGACCGGCGCCCGGTCGGTCGTCGGTGATTACACCGCGCCCGGTGGTGAGAGCGCGATGGCGGAGCTCCTGGACGACGGCCCGGTCGGCGCCGTGCTCGTGGCCTCCGACGTGCAGGCGATCGGGGCGCTGCGCGAGTTGTCTCGCCGAGGGCTGCGATGCCCGGAAGATGTAGCGCTGATATCGATCGACGGTACCCGAGCAGGTGCCTACGCGGCCGTTCCGCTGACCTCGGTCGTGCAGCCCGTGGAACTGATGGCACGAGTAGCCGTGGGCCTGGTGCTCCATCCGTTCGACGGGCCGCGGCAGATGGTGCTCCCGCACCGACTGCAGATCCGGCGATCCTGCGGGTGCGCTGAGTAGCCGGCCGGGCGGCGGTGCGTTTCGGCGAAACCGCCTCAGCCGCGCTCGCGATCCATCTGGTCCAGTTGCGATACCCGACGACGGACGTCGTCGCCATCGTCGAAGCGGGCGGACATGTAAGCCGCCAGCACGTCATCGACGACCTTGACGCCCACCACCCAGGCGCCTAGGCACGCGACGTTGACGTCGTCGTGCTCGACACCCTGTCGCGCCACGTAGGTGTCGTGGATGACTGCGGCACGGATGCCTGCGACCTTGTTGGCTGCGATGCACGCCCCCACGCCGGAGCCGCACACCAGAACGCCTCGGTCAGCCGCACCTGCCGTGATGGCATCGGTCACCCGCCGTGTCTGTACCGGGAAGTCCACGGGTGCGTCGTCGGTCGTTCCCACGTCAATAACGGTGTGGCCGAGATCCCGGAGCGCCTTGACCACGTGCCCCTTCAAGGAGAAACCGGCATGGTCGTTACCTACAGCGACACGCATACTTCGACCTCTCGACCCACTGACTCATGATTGCTGATGCATGCACGGCCCTGGCACACGCACAGGGCCGACCCTGACACAATTCTCAACCCTTGACCGCGCCCGTGAGTACCCCCTTGGCGAAGTGACGTTGGAGGAACGGGTACACGAGCAGGATGGGCACCATCGTCACCACCAGGATGGCCATCTGGATCGAACGCTGCGGCGGCAGCACCTCGCTCGCCGCACCAAGGTCAGCCGCACCGATCTCGGTGTTGTTCACCACGTATGTGCGCAGCACGAGCTGCAGCGGCCACTTGCCCGGGTCATTGATGTAGATGAGGGCGTTGAAGAATGCGTTCCAGTAGCCGACGGCGTAGAAGAGACCGATCACGGCGAGGACAGCCTTCGAGAGCGGAAGCACTATCCGAAGGAAGACTGTGAGGTGGCCGGCGCCGTCGATTCGTGCGGAATCCGTGAGCTCGCCGGGTATCCCCATGAAGAAGGCCCTCAGCACAATGACGTTGAAGGCGCTGAGCGCAGTCGGAAGGATGAGCGCCAGATACGAGTCGAGAAGTCCCAGTTCCTTGACGAGAAGGTAACTGGGAATGAGTCCTGGGGTGAAGAGCAGGGACAGCAGGATGAGCATGAGAATGGGCTTCTGGCCGAACGATCCCTGGCGGGACACGGCGTACGCCAGCAAGCTGGATGCGAAGAGAGCGACGGCGGTGCCCACCACCGTGATGCCGATGCTGACACCCATCGCACGTGACACGACGCCGCCCGCGAAGATCGAGGCGTAGGAGCTGAAGTTGATCTCCGTGGGGAACAGGACGAACCCGCCGGCGGCGGTGATCTGCTCGCGAGTGGCGAGCGACGTAGAGACGATGCCGAGGAACGGCAGCACCACGGCCGCACAGATCACGGTCAGCAGGATGCCTTTCAGGATCCGGAATCCGAGTGGCGGGGCGTCGAGTCGACGGCGGCCGGGCTTGGCTGTCCGTCGGGCTCGATCCTGAGCGGTGGCCTGGTCGGCGGTCATGACTTGTACACCCCTGCCTCCCCGAAGATGTGGGCGACCTTGTTGGCTGTGACGACGAGCACGACACCGACGATGCCCTTGACGAGACCGACCGCAGCCGCGACGCCCCATTGCCCGCCGACGATGCCGTTGTTGTACACGTAGGTGTCCAGGACTTCGCTCGCTGCCAGACCAACGCCTTGCTGCTGGAGGATGATCTGCTCGAATCCCACGGTCAGCGAGTCACCCAACCGCAAGATCAGCAGCAGGATGATGATGCCCCTCATGCCTGGCAGCGTCACATGCCAGAGCTGCCGCATGCGCGAGGCGCCGTCAACGCTCGAGGCTTCGTAGAGCGAGGCATCGATGCGCGACAGCACTGCCAGGAACAGGATCGTGGCCCAGCCGGTGTCCTTCCAGATGACCTGGGACGTGATCAAGGCGACGAACAAGTCCGAGTTCCCGATGATCGAGAAAGTCTCCCAGCCGTTGGCGCGCAGGATGCTGTTGATCATGCCCGCGCCGCCCAGGATCTGCTGGAAGATCGCGACCACGACCACCCACGACAGGAAGTGCGGCAGGTAGAGGATCGACTGGACGACCTTCTTCACGCGCTCGGACAGCAGCGAGTTCAGCAGCAGGGCGAGCACGATCGGCGCCGGGAACACGAGGACCACCTGGACCAGTAGCAGTACCAGTGTGTTGCGCAGCGCGTTCACGAACGCAGGGTCGCCGTTGAAGATGACGGCGAAGTTGTCCAGTCCGACCCAGGGCGAGGACCCGAACGGCAGGAAGGGAATGAAGTCCTGGAACGCGATGACGTTCCCCGCCAGTGGCACGTACTGGAAGGTGATGAGCAACGCGAACCCGGGCAGCGCCATCGCCAGGAGCATGCGGTCCCGGCTGAGTCTTGCTCGCCACGTCACCCGTCGCTCTCGGCGCTGCTTGCTCTCGTGACCCGGTACCAACGTCACTGCATCTGCGGTCTTCAGCTCGGCCATCTACTCACCACGGTGCGCACCCAGGCTCCTTCATTGGATGTCGCCATCTGTTCGATGGCTCATGCAGGTACCCAGGCGCCATCGGGTGGAGAGTTCGCATTCATGAACTGTCGTCCGTTGGCGTGGGCGATTGCTGCACCATAACGACAACAATGCGATGGTGCAACACGCTTGACATTCATGACGCAACACGTGTAGACCTCATCCTTGTCCTGATCGCTCGAAGGAGTCTGACTGCATGGAACCCGCTGACGTCCCGACGGTGCTGGTCGTCGGCTCGGTCAATCAAGACCTGGTGCTCGAAGTGCCCGGCCTTCCCTCCACCGGCGACACCGTGCTCGCCCTGCGCGGCGAGTGGAGCCAGGGTGGGAAGGGCGGCAATCAGGCTGTCGCTGTTGCGGCAGCAGGGGTTCGCTCGGTCCTGTGCGGGGCCGTCGGCGATGATGCATGGGCCGATGGATTGGTGGCGGGACTACGCGAGTCCGGAGTCGGGACAGGTGGCCTCGTTCACGTCAGCGGCAGCACCGGGTTCGCGGCGGTCGTCGTCGACAGGGCGGGCGACAACGCCATCGTCGTGCTTCCTGGAGCCAACGACGCCCTGACTCCGGAACGGGTCAAGGATCGCGTCGGTGACCTGGAGGAGTTCGACCTCGTGCTGCTGCAGGCGGAGATCCCGGTCCCCACGATCCGATGGGTGCTCCGCCGGGCACATCATGCGGGCCTTCCGACGGTGCTCAACCTGGCGCCCGTCGTCGAGATTCCTCGCGCCGATCTCGCGTTGGCGAGCGTCGTCGTGGTCAATGAGCACGAGGCGGCCGAGCTGTTGGCGCAATTGAGCCAACCATCGCAAGCGAGTCCACTCACGATGGCAGTTCAGCTCTCAGAGACCCTGGGAAACGCAGTCATCGTGACTCGCGGCGCGGAAGGCGCTGTTCTCGCCGACGGCCGACTGGTCCACGAGCTCGACGGTATCCCTGTGGCGGAGGTCGTGGACAGCACCGGGGCTGGTGACGCCTTCGTCGGAACGCTCGGGGCGTCCCTCGCGCGGGACGGAGATCTCCGGCAGGCGATGCGGGACGCGAACGAGGCGGGAGCACGTGCTGTCACACACGTCGGCGCTCGCGCCGCGCTGCCCTCGGCTGAGCTCCACGCCCTGGCTTGAACGACTGGCCACCTGGCCTACCAAGGAGACGCATCACGCACCTGCAAGAGCGAACTCAGCGATGAGTCGGCCCTGCACACAACGGCTACCAGCCGCTGGCCAACGATGGAACGTAGCGGCAACCCTCGAGAAAGGCATGACCATGACCAACCTCAAGCTCTCCCGCCGCAGCCTGCTCGGCGGCTTCGGCGTCGCCGGGCTCGTCGGAGCTTCCTCGCTCGCTGCCTGCAGCCAAGGCGGCAGCGGTGGACCTGAACCGACCAACCCGAGCACCGGGATCGCGCTTCCGAGCTACATCCGCTTCGAGGGTGGAGAGCCCGATATCGCTGGTACCGAGGCCGGCATTCCCGACGTCTACTTCTCCTATCCCGCCAACCCTCAGGCAGTGAGCAGCGAGGTGCCCTCGGACGGCAGTCCGATCACGGTCTCCGTACCCAGCGTGTCGCCAGTGCCGCCGACCATGGACCGTAACGCGTTCTGGCAAGGCCTCAACGAGCGTCTCGGTACGGATCTGACGGTCTCGATCACACCGGCCGCCGACTGGTCCGACCGATTCGCGACGGCGGTGGCGGGCGACAATCTCGGCGATCTCTTCAACGTCGACGGCTCGTTCGCACGGCTGCCCCAGTTCCTGGAGACACAGTGCCAGGATCTGACCGAGTACCTCGCCGGTGACGCGATCGCGGACTACCCCTTCCTCGCCAATATCCCCACCGACTCCTGGCGTGGCTGCGTCTTCAACGGCGGTATCTACGGGATCCCGGTACCCCGGGGCGTGTTGAGCACCCTGGTGGCATACACCCGGAACGACCTGTTCGCCGCACGAGGTGTCGACCCGGGATGGACGAGTATGGACGAGCTGCTCCAGACCAGTCAGGAGATGACCGACGAGCGATCCAACACGTGGGCGCTCGCCGCGGTTCCGCTGCAGATCCTGCAGCAGATGGTCGGATTGCCCAACACCTGGCAGTTGGAGGGAGGAGCTTTCACGCACATCGTCGAGCTCGAGGAATATAAGGAGGCGCTCGAGTTCGGGCGCCGGCTGCTGGAGGCTGGCGTCGTTCACCCCGACAGCGTGGGGTCGGCCGACTCGGATCGGAAGACGTGGTTCGACCAGGGCTCCGCGGCGGTTCTGCAGGGCACATACTCTGCGATGGGCCAGCTTTACCGCGAGTCCGCTGCGGGGCCGGGTTTCGACGTCGGGATCGTCACCACCCCCGGACCGGACGGAGACCCGGCGCAGGTGTGGCTCGGCAACCCGAACAACTCGATCTCGGCGATGCGCCGGGCCGAGCCGGAGCGCGTCCGGATGCTCCTGAGCGTTCTCAACTGGTTGGCCGCACCGTTCGGCACCGAGGAACACCTGTTCCGCAAGTTCGGCGAGCAGGGAGTCCACCACGAGCGCGGCGGCAGCGACCCGGTGTTGAACGACAGGGGCATCAGCGAGACTGCCTTGGGACTCCAGTACCTCGTCGAGGGTCCCTTGCCGCTGCACTATCCGGACCTGCCAGAGGTTGCTCAGCGAGTTCACGACCACATGACGGCGGCCGTGCCGGACGGCATGCTGGACCCGACTCTGGGTCTCTACTCAGCCAAGCAGTCGGAACTCGGGAGCCAGCTCAACACCATCATCACCGATGCCAGCAACTCCGTGCTCCTCGGCCGCGAGCCCATCTCGTCGTGGGACGACGTCCTACAGAACTGGCGTACGCGCGGTGGCGACGAGGTCGCGGCGGAGTACGAGGCGGCACTGGAGGCGCGCGATGGCTGAACCGGTCGGCGCGACCCTGGGAGGCAGCCCGAACGTGAGCGGGCGGCGGGGCATGCGACTGGAGGAGCTCACCGGGCATCCACGTGACCTCGCCACGACGTCCCTGGCCTGGATGGATGCGCGATGGGATGACGACGCTGATCTCTACCAGTCGCCGGATGCCCAGAATTCGGCCAACGTCCGCGTCGACGGGCCGGCGCACCTGGTGCGTGAGACCGCCTACTACGCCCTGGGCCTGCTGCTGCGCGACGCACCGGGTGACGGCGAGCGAGCCCACCGTGCCCTACGGGCCGCCATCGTGCGCCAGCTCGACGAGCCCGGTGCCCCCTTCCACGGCACCTGGATGCGGGCCGGCGAAGAGAGCAGACCGCCATCGGACGCTCGGGAGTGGCGCGACTACGATCCGAATTGGCGTGAGTTCATCGGTACCACGCTGACGCTGATTCTTCACCACTACGACGATCGGCTGCCGCCCTCGCTCGTCATCGATATCGAGCACTCTCTGCGGTTGGCGGCGGTCGGCACGCTGGCCCGGGCGGTGCCGGCGAGATACACGAACATCGCGTTGATGCGTGCGTTTCTTCTCGACGCAGCGGGAGTGCGGCTGCATGAACACACGTGGCGTGCCGCGGCGGAGGAGATCGCTTCCGAGATTCTCGATCTCTACTCGGCGCACGAGACGTTCGACGAGTTCAACTCGCCCACCTACTACGGCATCAACCTGTTGGCCCTGTCGCGTTGGGCCGAGCACGGCTCATCGGCGCTCCTGCGGCGAGCCGGCAGCATCATGCTGGATGGCATGTGGCGCGACGTCGCCCGCTTCTACCATCCTGATCTGCGCAACATGTGTGGGCCTTTCGATCGGTCCTACGGCATGGACATGCGCCGCTACGTCGGACCTCTGGGTCTGTGGCTGTGGTGCCTGACCGGCCGCGGGCATGCTCCGTTTCCCGATGCTGGACGCTACCTCTCCCGACCGTGGGATCTGTGTCCGGGAGTCCCCGTGGCGATGCTCTACCGCGCGCCCCAGTCCGACATCGCGGGAGCGCTCCTCACGTCCTCGCAGCACACCGTCGAACGCGTCGTCTCGAGCAGTCCGAGGCGGGTCGCCACGGCCTGGCTGGGGGAGCGTGTGATGACGGGAGGTCTGGAGGTGGAGAGCGCCCGCAGCGCGAGCACGCAGTATCACCCTGCGACGATCCACTGGAGCTCCCAGGGTCAGCTGTGCTGGCTTCGCGTCGTCGGTGCCGAGGCGATCTCGGCCCGCGCAGCCGAACGAGCGCTCACGGTTTCCGCGGTATCGGACGATGTGGACCGGATCACGTTCGAGGTCGGCGGGCTCTCCCCGGGCGCAGGCGTGCAGATCGCGCAGGATCGGTGGTCGCTTCCGGGACTGAGCGTCCAGGTGAGCTCCACAGCGGTGCTGCGGGATGCGGTGGCGGGCGACTCCGGAACGGTCATCACCTATGAGCGCTCGCCCGATGCTCCGGTACTTCGGTGCGCGTTGTCCCTGGAGAGCGAAGAAGCGTCAAGCACTGCAGGCCTCGATCGGTGACGAGAGCGACCTACACTCGTATGCCGTGACGGCGACCTATCTCGACCACGCGGCGACCACGGTCGTGCGCGACGAGGTCGTGGCTGCCTACGCGGAGGATCTGCGTCGACTCGGCAACCCGTCCTCGGTGCACGCGCCGGGTCGGCAGGCGCGCCGGCGGCTGGAGGAGTCGCGGGAGTCGATCGCTGCGGACCTGGGAGCCCACCCCACCGAGGTGATCTTCACCGCCGGTGGTACCGAGGCAGACAATCTCGGCGTCGTCGGCGCGTTCCACGCGGCGAGCGCACGGGAGGCGAGCCATCGCGCGGTGGCGATCTCCGCCGTCGAACATCACGCCGTTCTGGATGCCGCGCACTGGCTCGGCTCGGCCCAGGGGGCCGAGGTGACCGAGCTCGCCGTCGACGGCGAGGGTGTCCTCGACCTCGATGCCCTGACGGCGTATCTCGCCCGGGCGGGCGAGCGCACCGCTGTGCTCTCGGTCATGTGGGCGAACAACGAGACCGGGGCGATGCAGCCGATCGAGCAGGTCGTCGCTGCGAGTGGCGACGTTCCCGTGCACAGCGACGCCGTGCAGGCCGTGGGACACGTCCCGATCGACTTCGCGGGCAGCGGGCTGAGCACGCTCGCGCTGTCCGGGCACAAGATCGGCGCACCCGTGGGGGTCGGCGCCTTGCTCGCACGTCGCGACGCCACCCTGGCACCGATCCTGCACGGCGGCGGCCAGGAGCGCGGCGTCCGGTCCGGCACGCTCGACGCTGCGGGTGCCCGTGCGCTCGCGCTCGCGGTCCGGCTGGCGGTCGCCGAACGGGAGCAGGAGTCCGGGCGGCTCGGCACGCTGCGCGACCGGCTGCAGGCCGGGGTGCTCGCCGCGATCCCGGATATCCGCGCCCGCTCCGCCGGCACCGATCGGCTGCCCGGGCACCTGCTGCTCACGATCCCCGGAACCGACGCCGATGCCGTGCTGTTCGGCTTGGACGCCGCAGGCATCGCGGCGTCCTCGGGTTCCGCCTGCACCGCAGGCGTGACCCAGCCCTCGCACGTGCTGATCGCCATGGGCGACGACGTGCGCACGGCGCGCTCCGCCGTCCGGTTCACGCTCGGCCGCACCACCACCGACGCCGACATCGACCAGGTGCTGGCAACGCTGCCGGGCGTCGTCGAGCGTGCCCGTGCCGCGAACCGGGCTGGTGTGCGATGAAGGTCCTCGCGGCGCTCTCGGGAGGCGTCGACTCCGCGGTCGCTGCCGCGCGGGCGGTCGACGCCGGGCACGAGGTGGTCGGAGTCCACATGGCGCTCTCGCGCAGCCGCGCCCAGCACCGCAACGGCTCCCGCGGATGCTGCTCGATCGAGGACGCCTCCGACGCCCGCCGTGCCGCCGACGTGCTCGGGATCCCGTACTACGTGTGGGACCTGTCGGAGGAGTTCGAGGAGACCGTGGTCGCGGACTTCCTCTCCGAGTACGAGGCCGGCCGCACCCCCAACCCGTGCGTGCGCTGCAACGAGCACATCAAGTTCGCCGCGCTGCTGGACCGCGGTCTCGCGCTGGGATTCGACGCCGTAGCCACGGGGCACTACGCGCGCATCGTGGATGGCCCGCATGGGCGCGAGCTGCACCGCGCCATGGACGCGCTCAAGGACCAGAGCTACGTGCTGGCGGTGATGGGGCGCGAGCGCCTGGAGCGGTCGATCTTCCCTCTCGGCGACGTCGAGTCCAAGGACGCCGTACGCGCCGAGGCGGCCGCACGCGGGCTGAGCGTGTCGGCCAAGCCGGACTCCTACGACATCTGCTTCGTGGCCGACGGCGACACTCGCGGCTTCCTGTCCTCTCGCCTGGGCGAGCGGCCGGGTGAGATCGTCGACACCTCGGGTGCGGTTGTCGGGACGCACCAGGGTGCCTACGGGTTCACGGTCGGGCAGCGGCGCGGCCTCGGAATCCAGGTGCCGGCCGAGGACGGAGCGCCGCGGTACGTGGTCGAGACCGACCCGGCCGCGAACCGCGTGGTGGTCGGCCCGGCCACACTGCTGAGCGTGGACGAGATCACCGGTGGCGACCTGGTCTGGCTCGCCGAGGAGTCCGGCACCTTCGCGGACGTCACGGTGCAGGTCCGCGCGCACGGCGACCCGGTCCCGGCCACCGTGGAGGTCGAAGGCGGATCGTTGCTCGCACGCCTGGAGTCACCGCTGCGGGGGATCGCTGCCGGTCAGTCGATCGTGGTCTACGACGGCACTCGAGTGCTCGGGCAGGCGAGCATCGAGAAGGCGGGTCGCCGGCGGGCCGACACTCGCGCAGCCGCATGTTGAGATAACTGGACTAGATATCTCCAGTATGGCTGGAGGTCTGGCACGGTCGTCATCATGACCGATCGCGACCACCTCTTCCTGGCCTACAACCAGCGCACCTACGGTGCCTTGTCGGATGCGTGGCTGTCACCGCGGCTGCAGCGGTACTCGCTGCACGACCCGGCGTACTGGGCGAGCGTCGGTCAGCTCGCCGAGCGGGGACTGATCGACATCGTGTTCTCCGGCGACGCCTCCGCCCACGCGAACCCCACCGAGGGGATCGCGCACGACGGCCTCGATCGCTTCACCGCCTGGAGCGCGCTGCTGGAGGCGACCGAACACCCCGGCTTCATCCTCACCGCGTCCACCACGTACAACGACCCGTTCCGGCTCGCCGAGCGGCTGCTCTCGCTCGACCATCTCAGCGGCGGCCGGCTCGCGTGGAACGTGGTGACGTCGCACTCGCAGGCTGCGGCCGCCAATTTCGGGCTCGACGCCCACCCCGACCGCACACTGCGCTACGCACGCGGCGAGGAGTTCGTGGGACTGGTCGTGGACCTGTGGAACTCGGCGATCACCGGTGAGAAGGTCGACCACGTCAGCGACCAGTTCCACGTGCAGGGACGGCTGAGTGTGCCACCCTCGGCGCAGGGACGGCCGCCGATCATCCGCGCGAGCACCTCGCGTGACGGCGCCGACCTGCAGGGCCGCTATGCCAACGGCGTGTTCGCCGCCGACCTCTCACGTGCTGCTGCGGTGGCAAACCGCGCCCAGGTGCGCCACGACGCCACCCGGTTCGGCCGCCCCGCCGACGACCTCACCTACCTCTCCGGGCTACGCATCGTGCTCGGCGCCACCGAGGAGGAGGCGCAGCGCAAGGTCGGCGGCGGGCACGCCCAGACCCCGGAGCGGATCGCGCAGCAGCTCGACTGGTTCGGGAGGCTGATCGACCATGACCTCACCACGCTGGACCCGGACCAGCCTCTCCCGGCCGAGCTGATCAGCGAGACCCGGGTGGCGGCCCTTCCCGAGACCGGTACGACGCACGGGTTCCGCGCCTCGGTACTCGGGCTGGTGCACGATCACCTCGAGCTGCCGCTGCGGGAGCTGATCACACAACTGACGTTCGTAGGCTCAGGCCACTCCACCTATATCGGCACTCCGGAAGGCT
>NZ_JBMDXJ010000089.1:0-2608 GCF_048594945.1 Pseudactinotalea sp.
GTGTTCGCGTCCCACCAGCTGCCCGACGGGCGATCGTGGGCGGATCTCGTCCATACCTGGACGCTCTCGTTCGAAGTGGGTCTCGCGAAACCGGACCCGGCAATCTTCCGGACAGCTCTCGACGGGCTCGGCCTGCCTGCATCCGACGTCCTGATGGTCGGGGACCGGGCAGGCTGGGACGGCGCAGCAGTCGACGTGGGTATGACGACGCTGCTGCTTCCACCGCTCGGGGACCCCGCGGAGGAACGATTGCACCGAGTGCTCGACCTCGTGCTCCCCGGAGGGCCCCGTATCGCCGAGAATCCGGCGGGGAGGTGAGTCGCTGTGGTGCGGATCCCCGCGAGCACCACAGCTCGGGTGCACTGGGGGAGCAGTAGGCGGGCTCGGGAGTGACCGTGCTGCGACAGAGATGAGGGCGGCGCCTCAGCTGCTGCTGATCAGCAGGTTGCTGACGGCCTGGTCCCCTGGGGGCGTGATCGGGTGAAGGAGGAGTCATGTTAGGATACGACACGTGCCGTATTCTAAAGGTCATGCAGAGTCACGCCCGCCTGGTCGACCGCGAGACGCAGATCGTGAGGCCGAGATTCTCCGAACCGTCCTCGATGTCATGGGTGATCTGGGTGTTGAGGGGGTCACGTTCGAGGAGGTGTCGCGACGCGCGCAGGCGTCCAAGCGGACGTTGTATCGGCGATGGGCGACGAAGCAGGAGATGGTCGTGGCGGCCATCAAGGCCGGGCCGGCCGCACGGGACAAGCCAGAACCCATCGACACCGGGTCGCTGCGTGGGGATGTGCTCGCACTACTTGAGCGGCTGGAATCCACGATGGACGCCGGAAGCCCCATCAGCCTGACGATCATGCAGGCAGGACTACGAGATCCGGAGCTGTGCGAGTTCATCGAGGCATCAGCCGGGCCGACCGGTGCACGTCTGACCGAGGCGGTGCGGCAGGCGGCCATCGCTCGCGGCGAGCTCCCCGAGTCAGCGGATCCGTTCGCGTACGAAGAGGTCGCTGCGGCCACCTTGATCATTCGCAAGCTCAACGGGTTGTCGACCGACGTTGCCTACCGCGCGGCACTCGTCGACGCAGTCCTTCTTCCCGCCCTGCGAAGCGGAATGCCTGCCGGACAGCACGGCATCTTCTCTGGGAAGCCATCACCATCCACCCATCGACCCGCTGAGAGCAGGAACGCCTGATGACCGAGTTCACCATCCCCGAGTTCACCTACGATCGCATCCAAGGGGCGGGCGGGGTAGCGCTGAACGTGGCGCATGCCGGCGTCGGGCCTGCTGTGGTGCTGCTCCACGGCTTCCCGGAGACACACCTGATGTGGAACGCCGTCGCGCGAGACCTCTCGGACGACTACACCGTGATCGCACCCGACCTCCGTGGATACGGCGACAGCGGCAAGCCCGACGCTGACAGCCTCGACTTGTATTCGAAGCGAACGATGGCCGCCGACGTCATCGCCATCGCTTCTCAGCTGGGTCACCACCGATTCGCCGTCATCGGTCATGATCGTGGTGCGCTCGTCGCCGTCCGCGCAGGACTCGACCACCCCGACCAGGTCTCCCATATCGGAATCCTCGACGTTCTGCCCACTCTGGACACCTGGGATGTGCTGCGCGGCGTCGACGCGAAAGTTGCCTGGCATCTCTACCTCATGGCACAGCCCAAGGGGCTTCCGGAGCAGATGATCGAGGCCGTCGCCGAAGAGTTCTTTGCGTCCTTCCTCGACGCTTGGGACCCCGCTGGGACGACATTCTCGCCTGAGCTGCGTGATCACTACATCAAGGCGTCTGCCGCCGCAGTGCCGTCGATCGTCGCCGACTACAGGGCCACCGCCAGCGTCGACCTCGACATGGACCGTGCCGACCGCAAGGCAGGCCGGACGCTCACGATGCCCGTCGCGGCGATCTCGCAGGACTGGGGCAGCCAGCTGGGATTCGACCCGACGAAGATCTGGAGCGCATGGGCGCCGGACTTCACGTACGAACCACTCGACGCCGGGCACTTCATGGCTGAAGAGCGCCCGGACGCTATCGCGCACTTCGCACGGCAGCTGCTGGCGCGCTAGGCCAGGGTGATGCCGGAGGCGAAGTGACTCATCGCAACAGCCCGCCCACGCCCGAAGGTCGCAGGCGGTTGGTCGAGCGCTGTCGGATCCGCCCCATTGCGCACGTCGCAGCTGAGATGGGCATCTCTGGGGCGACGGAACCTACATGGGTCGACCGCCGCAGAAGCTCCGGCGATCTCGGTCTGGTCGATCGATCATCTACTCCGGCAGGGCAACCTGCCGCAACTCCCGGTCACATCGTTCAGCGGATCGAGGCGATGCGGCGCGCGCAGAAGTCGTCAGCCTTGCGCATGGCATTCGAGCTACACCAGGATGCCACTTCGGTCAGCCGCCGCACGATCGCTCGCTAGCTCGCGCACCTCGGGCTGAACCGACGAACGTTCATCGTGCGCTCAGCTGCTCGCGCTGTCGTAGCGCCGCAGCGCGAGCCGCCAGTGGACAGCGGTGAGGATGCCTCCTGCCAGCACCACCGCGGCACCGCCGAGCAGCGGACCGGCCGGTGCACCGCCCAGCAGGAGCTGGGCCGGGAGGG
>NZ_JBMDXJ010000009.1:0-7104 GCF_048594945.1 Pseudactinotalea sp.
CGCGGACCGAGCGTGGCCCCTTGCGCCACGTCGGCCCTCCCGGACCGAGCCCCTGGCTCGTCGTGCCGGCGCGCTCGCCGACCTCCTCCGCGATCCGTCGCTCGAGCTGGGGGATGAGCAGTCTGATCTGGGTCGCCCAGGCGGTGGAGTCGGCGCGCACCACGAGCGCACCCTCCTCGAAGGTCTCGGGCTGACAGTGATCGGCCACCTGGTCACCGACCACCTCGCGCCACCGCCCCACGACCCCGCCCACCTGCAGCGACCGGTTCCAACCGAGCTGCGCGCTGAGCTGCTCCATCGTGTTCACCACCGGCTGCGGGTCTCGGCCTGCGCCGTGCACCACGCCGGGTGCATGCCCGCCGGTGCTGGTCCGTTTCGGCTTGCCCGGCTGTCCAGGACGCAGTCCCTTCGCCCGCGCGGCGTCACGCGCCCGCGCCAGCGCCAGTCTCGCGGCCTCGTCGAGCGAGTCCTGATCGCCCGACGGCGTCTCGTGCGTCGGTCCATCGGGTTCAGTCGGCACGACTCACCGTGCCTTCCGCGACGTCGAGCCGGGCGCCGGTGAGCGCGGCGGGGACATCCTCGGCCACGGCAGCGGTGATCAGCACCTGCTGGGCGGGGGACACCAGCTCGGCGAGCCGGTCGCGACGCCGACTGTCGAGCTCGGCGAACACGTCGTCGAGGATGAGCACGGGCTCACCGTCACCGTCCCACGAACCCTCCGTCGTGAGCAGCTGGTAGGAGGCCAGCCGCAGCGCCAACGCGTACGACCAGGACTCCCCGTGGCTCGCGTACCCCTTCGCGGGGAGTCCTCCGAGCACCAGCTCCACGTCATCCCGGTGCGGCCCGACGAGGCTGACGCCCCGCTCGATCTCCCGGCTCCGCAGCCGGCCCATCGCCTCCAGCAGCGCTGCCTCGACCACGTCGGGTCGGGTGAGCTCGTCCTCGGGGAGCGGCTCGTCCGCGTCGTTGTTCACGCTCGCGCGATAGGTCAGCTCCGCCAGGCTCTGCCCCGAGCTGACCTGCTCGTAGGAGTGCTGCACGTGTGGGCGCAGGTCGCGCAGCAGTCGCACCCGTGCAGCCAGCAGCTGGGCGCCGGTGGCGGCGGCCTTGGCGTCCCACACGTCGAGCGTGCGGATATCGCCGGCCGACCCGGCGCGCCGCGCCGCCGCGGCGGTCTTGAGCAGCGCGTTCCGTTGCTTGACCACTCGCTCGTAGTCGGTCCGCACGCCCGCCATACGCGGGCCGAGCAAGGTCAACAGGTCGTCACAGAAGCGGCGGCGCCCATCCGGGTCTCCCTTGACCAGCGCCAAGTCCTCGGGCGCGAACAGCACCGTGCGGAGCTGCCCCAGCAGCTCGCGCGGGCGTACCGGGCTGCGGTTGAGCCGAGCCCGGTTCGCGCGGCCGGCCACGATCTCCAGCTCGAGCAGCGTGGGCCGCTCGTCGCGCTGGACCTTCGCCTGCACCACGGCACGAGCCGCACCGGCCCGCACCAGCGCGGCGTCGCCAGCCACCCGGTGCGAAGAGAACGTCGACAGGTACGCGATCGACTCGACCAGGTTGGTCTTCCCCTGCCCGTTCTGGCCCACGAACGCTGTGACGCCCGGCTCCAGCGACAGCACCACGTTCTCGTACGACCGGAAGTCAGTGAGCGCAAGATCGGTGACGAACATCGCTAGCCGGCTTCCGCCGTCGGGCAGGCAACGCGAGCGGGAACGCTCATCCGTCGGCGGAACGCTGCACCGCGTGGCCACCGAACTGCTCCCGCAGCGCTGCCACGGCCTTCATCGCGGGCGAGTCCTCCTGGCGGCTGTCGAACCGGGCGAACAACGAGGCTGCGATCACCGGTGCCGGGACAGCCAGGTCGATCGCCTCCTGCACCGTCCAGCGACCCTCACCGGAATCGGCGACGTAGCCCTTGATCTCGGACAGGTCGTCATCCTCGTTGAGCGCCTTGACCAGCAGCTCCAGCAGCCATGACCGCACCACTGTGCCGCGTTGCCAGGCCTGGAACACCTTGCTGACGTCGACCATCAGGTCGTCCCGGGCGGCGAGGATCTCGTAGCCCTCGGCGTAGGCCTGCATGATCCCGTACTCGATGCCGTTGTGGACCATCTTCGCGTAGTGGCCCGCACCCACCGGGCCGGCGTGCGCGAAACCCTCCTCGCGCGGGCCGTCCGGGCGGAGCGCGTCGAAGACCGGCATCAGCATCTCGACGACGTCATCCGGTCCGCCGACCATGAGGCCGTACCCGTTGTCCTTGCCCCAGATGCCACCGGAGACGCCCGCATCCACGTACCGAATGCCACGCTCGGCAAGCTCGGAACCGCGACGGATGTCGTCGTTGAAGTTCGAGTTCCCCCCGTCGATGATCACGTCACCCTCGGTGAGCAGCCCGGCGACCTCGGTCACGACCGCCTCGGTGATCTCTCCGGCAGGGACCATGATCCACACGACCTTCGGGCCGCCGTCGGGCAATGACCCGATCAGAGCCTCGACCGACGCGACATCGCTGACCTCGGGGTTCTGGTCGAAACCCGTGACCTCGACGCCCGCCGCGCGCAGGCGTTCGCGCATGTTGCCGCCCATCCGCCCAAGTCCGATGAGACCGATGTGCATGGCGAACTCCTGAGGGGCTGGAGGGATGCTCAGCTCGCGAAACGGATCGGCTGGAGCAAGTAGCGGAAGGTGTCTGCGGAGTCAGGGCTGTCGCCGCCGCCCTCCTCCTGACCGCTCATCACGGCCGGCTTGGTCGGGTGCGTGAACGACAGCCGGGTGTACGGGGCGCCGAGCGCACCGAGTCCGTCGAGCAGGTACTGCGGGTTGAACGCGGTGGTGATCTCCTCGCCCACCAGCGTGGACTCCAGGGCCTCGGACGCCTGCGCGTCATCGCCCTGACCGGCCTCGAGGACCACCTGCCCCTCGGTAAAGCTGAGACGGATCGGCGTGTTCCGCTCGGCGACCAGGGCCACGCGCTTGGCAGCCTCGGTCAGCGCCGCCGACTCGGTGACCGTATGCGTGGTGGTCTGCTCCGGGAACAGGCGCCGCACCGGCGGGTACTCGCCATCGACCAGCAACGACGTGGTGTGGCGGCCGCCGGCCTCGAACCCGATGATGTCCGCGCTCTCAGCGAGCGAGATCTCGATCGATCCGGCCGAGGTGAGGGAGCGCGCGACGTCGGAGAGCGTGCGGGCGCGCACGAGCGCCTGCCGCTCGATCGTGGGAGAGCTCGGCCGCCACGTCATCTCGCGCATCGCGAGGCGGTAACGGTCGGTGGCGAGCAACGTCAACTTCTCGCCGCTGATCTCGACCTTGACGCCGGTCAGCAAGGGGAGCGTCTCGTCCCGGCCCGCGGCGATCGTGACCTGACCGATCGCGGCCGCGAACTCCTCGGCGTCGACCGTCCCCGCGAGCGCCGGCATCTCCGGCAGCGTGGGGTAGTCCTCGACCGGCATCGTCAACAGCGTGAAGCGCGACGAGCCGCACGTGACGTTCACCCGCGTGCCCTCGAGCTCCAGCTCGACCGGCTTGGCGGGAAGTGCCCGTGAGATCTCGGCCAGCAGGCGACCCGACACCAGTACCGACCCAGGCGTCTCGACCTCGGCCGCCACCTCAGATCGTGCAGAGACCTCGTAGTCGAAGGTGGAGAGCGTCAACGTGCCGTCCGGTGCCGCCTCGATCCGGACTCCAGCGAGCACCGGTGCGGGCGGGCGGGTCGGCAGGGTGCGCGCAGTCCAGGTGACAGCCTCGGCCAGGACATCGCGCTCGACCCTGAACTTCACTGTGTCGACCTCTCGTTCGCGTACTGCAGGCACAGGACGGCAGCCCCGCCTTGGGATCCCGAGCATAGTGCGGCGCGGTGGCTGGTTGGTGCCGGCCTCGCCCGTGGGATCTCACGAGCAGGCCGGGCAGGCCTTGTTGGTTGTTCACACCTGCAGCCATAGATCTAGTTCACGTTCGTCTTCGGTGGTGTGGAACATGTGGGCAACCGACGTCGTCGCAGGTGGGAGCGCACAGCGGCGTGTGGATCGACCTGGGCACGGCTGTGTGTCGGAGCGATGTGATTCGTGGACGAGCCGCTTTCCCACATTCTCTGTCCACGAGTCACAGGACATTCGTCCACGGCCGCCTGCTGCTTGTCCACGGTCATCCACAGGTCCATGCACAACTGTGTGTTTCGGTGGCGAGCGGGACTCGTGACCCTTTTGTGACATAACGAGCGCGCCGGGGATGAGTGTCGAGCGGTTCCGGGCGATTCGCGGTCATCCCGTGGCAGCAGATCGCCCGGAAGCGCCTTCCGTGGGGGTGCGGGTGCTGCGCGCGGGTCGTTCCGTCGCATTTCGCCGCCGGGTATCAGGCGCGTTGCTGCTGCCGGATCCGGTTCGTGAGCTCGGTGACCTGGTTGAACGTGGTGCGGCGTTCCGCCATCTGCTGGCGGATCTTGCGGTTGGCGTGCATCACGGTGGTGTGGTCGCGGCCGCCGAAGAGCTGTCCGATCTTCGGCAGCGACAGCTCGGTGAGCTCGCGGCACAGGTACATCGCGATCTGGCGGGCGTTGACCAGCACCCGGGAGCGGTCGGCGCTGCAGAGTGCCTCGATGGTCACCCCGAAGTAGTTCGCCGTCTGGCCCATGATGGCCGACGGGGTGACCTCGGCGTCCTGGTCGTCGGCGATCAGGTCCTTGAGCACCATCTCGGCGAGTGCGAGGTCCACCGTCTGCTGGTTGAGGTTGGCGAACGCGGTGACCCGGATCAACGCACCCTCGAGCTCGCGGATGTTGCTGGAGATCTTGGAGGCGATGTACTCGAGCACCTCCGGCGGCGTCTGCAGCTCCTCCGCGCCCTCCTTCTTGCGGAGGATCGCGATCCGGGTCTCGAGGTCCGGCGGCTTGACGTCGGTGAGCAGACCCCACTCGAACCGCGAGCGCATCCGGTCGTGGAATCCCTCGAGCGCCTTCGGCGGCTGGTCGGAGGTGATCACCACCTGCTTGCGGTCGTTGTGCAGGGTGTTGAACGTGTGGAAGAACTCGTCCATCGTCTGTTCCTTGCCCTGCAGGAACTGGATGTCGTCGATGAGCAGCACGTCGACCTCGCGGTAGCGGCGCTGGAACGCCTCGGCGCGGTCGTCGCGGATCGAGTTGATGAAGTCGTTGGTGAACTCCTCGGAGTTCACGTACCGCACGCGCCCCCCGGGGTAGAGGTTGAGCGCGTAATGGCCGATCGCGTGCAGCAGGTGGGTCTTGCCCAGACCGGACTGTCCGTAGATGAACAGCGGGTTGTACGCCTTCGCCGGCGCCTCCGCTACCGCGGTGGCGGCCGCGTGAGCGAAGCGGTTGCTCGACCCGATCACGAACGTGTCGAACGTATAGCTCGAGTTGAGCCGGGCGTTCGGGTCCACCCCGACGCCGTCGATCCGGTTCTCCGGCTTCGGCTCCGGGCGGGGCTCGGCGCGCTTCTCCGGAAGTCGGGGCTCGGGTGCGGCCGGCTCCCGGATGGGCGCCGGCTCCGGTGGGGCGTTGTCCTCGAGCGAGGGGTCCACGGTGACGGCCACCTTGACGTCGCGGATCAGCGCGTCGGAGAGCGCCGACGTGATCGACTCCCGCGCCCGAGTCTCGATGAACTCCTTGGCGAACTCGCTCGAGACCGCCAACAGGATGGTGTCGTCGATGACGCCGAGCGGCTTGGTCAGGCGGATGAAGCCGAGCTGCGCCCCGGTCACCTCGCCGCGGTCCTGCAGGATGTCGACGGCGCGAGCCCAGCCCTGCGCCAGTGCTTCCGAATCCACAGGCTCCTGAGACAACCGGCCCACCCTCGATCGCTGGTTGTGAACACGAGTTCCACAACACTATCCACAGACTGTGGGAAGACCTCCACAGACGTTCAGCACTGGCGGAGGCCTGCCCCGTCGCGCTGAGCGGCCATGCTAACGCCGCTGGGTTGTCCACATGTGCTGCTCGGGCAGGTGGATCACACGCGATCCACAGGCGTGCGCGACCTCACGTGCCTGTGTTTGACCGGGATCTCGGGCATCGCCTATCCTTGTGCGGTTGTGTGCCGGGAGGCCGGTGCCCGCTGGGACCCTCCGGTTCCCGCGCTCGGCTCGCCGCACGACACCGAACCAGACCTTCGCCGGTCAGTCGTTGCACGGCTGCCCAGCGCCACTGCCCCGAGCAAACCCGAGCAACACGGAGACTGACGTGAGCAAGCGGACCTTCCAGCCGAACAACCGCAAGCGCGCCAAGGTGCACGGCTTCCGCCTGCGCATGCGCACCCGCGCCGGCCGCGCCATCCTCGCCGCGCGCCGCCGCAAGGGCCGCGCCGAGATCTCCGCCTGAGCGTCGCCGGTGCTGCCCGCGCGGCACCGGATGCGGCACAGCGGCGACTTCGCCCGGACCATCCGATCCGGGAGTCGGGCCGGAGGTCACCACCTGGTGGTGCACTTGCTGCTGGCCGACCCCGAGCATGACGATCCCACCCCCGCCGGACCGGCGCGGGTGGGTTTCGTCGTCTCCAAGGCCGTGGGCAACGCCGTCCAACGCAACCTCGTCAAGCGCCGTCTGCGCGACATTCTCCGCACTCAGGTTCCCCGATTGCCTGACGGCGCACTCGCCGTCGTGCGTGCCTTGCCCCCTTCCCAGGGGGCGCCTTATGCGGAACTGCGGGACGCCGTCGAGCGTTCGATCGATGTGGCGACCGACAAGCAGCACAGGCGCCGTCATGTCCGCTGAGCCCAGGCCAGGGATCGTGGCGCGCCTGCTCACGGGCGCCGTGCGCGGCTACCAGCTGATCGTGTCGCCCTGGTTCGCGCCCCGGTGCCGGTACTACCCGAGCTGCTCGAGCTACGCGATCGACGCGCTGCGCACGCACGGAGCGATCCGCGGCACCGGGCTCGCAGCGTGGCGGGTGCTGCGCTGCAACCCGTGGTCACACGGCGGCGTGGACCACGTGCCGCCGCGCGGTGGCGAGACCGATCAGCACGACCACAGCACCGAGATGACGGCGGAAGGCCGTACCCTCGGTAGCCGGACCTCGCGCCAGGCCCAGGCCTGAGCGCGCTCATCGATACGAAAAGACCCCATGGACTGGTTTGACGGGATCCTCTACCCCC
>NZ_JBMDXJ010000090.1:0-26420 GCF_048594945.1 Pseudactinotalea sp.
GTAGACCCAGCGGCGCGAGTCGGCATCGGTCATCGGGACCGCGTAGAGGCAGCCGTGCGGCACACCGACCAGCGGCGCGTTGTTACCGCGCGAGAAGGCGTGGGTGCTGTGCGAGCCACGGGTGGTGCGCACCCGGTCCAGCGGCGTCTCGCCGACCGCCTCCGCAGGGCGGATGCTCACGCCGTCGAGATAGATCACCAGATCGCGCGCAGCGCTGGCCCGCACCACCACCTCCACATCGGCCACACGGCGCCCCGCCAGCGCATCCAGACGCACCCGACGAAGGTTCCACTGATCCACCCAGGTCCGGCGGGCCGCGCCCTGGGCGTCGGCATCCACCCGAGCCCCGTACTGATCGGTGAGATCCGACTCCGAGAGACGCGCGGCGCCGTCGAGCACGAGATCCACCGCGACAGCGGTGCCAGCCCATAGATCTTCCAAGGCGGCGAGCCCGCTGACGTCCGGGACGCCGTCGGGAAGTCCCTGCGGGAGCACCACCCAGCGCAGCTCGTCGCCGGGCGCGAGCACCCGGCGCTCAAGACCCGCGTCGAGACGAACGCGCACCAGGCCGTCGCCGCGCGGCACGCGCACCCGCCACGGGACGGGATTGATGATCCCGACGCCAGGCCGACCGGTGATCGTCGATGCCGGGCTCTCGCGGTCGATCGTCGCTGCGTCGCTCATGGCTCTATCCCACCACCTCGCCACACCACTGGCCGCCCGTGGGGAGTTCTGTCGACCCGGCGCGGGTGCGGGACCTCTACCCTCGAGAGAGGAACCCGACCAGGAGGACGACCGATGACCTACGGACAGCAGCCCCCGAGCAACAACAACCCGGGCACCCCGCCCCCGCCGCCGCCCGGACCGGGTTACGGCGCTCCGACGCCGAGCACGCCGCAGCCGGGCTACGGGCAGCCGCCGCCCTACGGGGCCCCCGGTCAGCCTGGGTACGGCGGCGCCGCGTGGGGAGGGCCTCCAGCACCCCGCCCCGGCTCCGTGACCGGTGGCGCCGTGATGGCGATCATCGGTGGTGCGGTCGCGATCCTGCTCGGGATCCTGTTCCTCATCGTCGGAGGTATGGGATCCGACCCTGAGGTGTTCGCCCAGGCCGGGCTGCCCGCCGAGGCGGCCGGACTGTTCGCCGGGCTGGGGATCGTCGTCCTCATCATCGGCGTGCTGGTGCTGGTCTTCGGGATCCTCACGCTCAAGGGCAAGTACTGGGCCGCCATAGGTCTGACGGTGATCGGCGGCATCTACGCGCTGCTCTCCGTGCTCAGTCTGATCCAGGGCCAGGGCGGTGTTCTGGTCGGGCTCATCTGGGTCGCGATCGCGGTCGCGCTGCTGATGAGCTCCGGCTCGCGCGCCTGGCTCCGCGCACAGAGCTGAGGCAGCACTAGGCTTCCCCGCACCAGGCGGAGGAGGTGGCATGAACGCACGGCAGCGGGTCGAGGCGCGTGCCGGCTACCTGCTGCTGATCCCCAGCTTCGTCGGGGTCGGCGTGTTCCTGCTGCTGCCGGTGCTCATCGTGCTCGCGCTGAGCCTGACCCGGTACAACCTCATCAGCGCACCCGAGTGGTTCGGACTCCAGAACTACGCCTACATCCTGGGCTGGGACCGATTCAGGAACTCGCTGCTGGTCACGCTGGTCTTCACGGTGATGACGATCCCGGCCTCGATCGCGATCGGGCTGCTGCTCGCGGTCGCGATCAATCGGAAACTGCCCGGCACGAGCTGGTTGCGTGTGCTGTACGTGCTGCCGTGGGTGTGTGCGCCGCTCGCGCTCGGTGTGGTGTGGCGGTGGATCCTCGACCCGACGAACGGGGCGCTCAACGCGATCCTGGGCCGCCGCATCGAGTGGCTCGCCGACGTGGACCTCGCGCTGCCGGCGGTCGCGTTCGTGCAGGTGTGGTCCACGGTCGGGTACATCTCGCTGTTCTTCCTCGCCGGGCTGCAGCAGATCCCGATCTCGGTGTACGAAGCGGCGAAGCTCGACGGCGCCGGGCCGGCCCGCACGCTCTGGTCGATCACGTTGCCGCTGCTACGGCCCACGATGTTCTTCGTGACCGTCACCTCGATCATCTCGAGCTTTCAGGTGTTCGACTCGGTCTACGCCATGACGGGCGGCGGGCCGCGGTTCTCCACCGACGTCATCGCCTCCCGCATCTACGACGAGGCGTTCGTCGGTCTGCGCCTGGGTCGCGCCGCCGCGATGGCCGTGGTCCTGTTCGTGGTGCTGGTCACCATCACGCTCATCCAGCAGCGCTACTTCCGGCGCCGGATCACCTATGACATGTCATGAGTGAGGTCCCGACGGCGTCCCGCACCCCGAGCGCGTTGCGCTCGGCGGGTGCCGCTCGCCTGTTCGCGAACGTGCTGACCTACGGGTTCCTGCTCGCCGGGGCGGTGCTGATGGTGGCACCGTTCGTGTTCTCGGTGATGACGTCGGTGAAGACGCCGAGGCAGTTCAACACCAGCTCGCCGTTGACCCTCCCGGACCCGGCCACGGTCGAGAACTACGTGTCGCTGTTCGGCGAGCGGTACGACTTCGTGGTGCCGATCGCGGTGACCGCGCAGGTGGTGCTGGTGCTCGTGGTCGGGCAGATGCTGACGTCGATCCTCGCCGCCTACGCCTTTGCCCAGCTGGAGTTCCCCGGGCGCGACGCGATCTTCTGGGTGTACATCTCCACGCTGATGATCCCCGCTGTGGTCACGATCATCCCGCTGTACTCGATGATGACCTCGCTCGGGCTCAAGAACTCGTTCGCCGGTCTGGTGGTGCCGTTCATGTTCGGGTCGCCGTATGCGATCTTCCTGCTGCGCGAGAACTTCCGGTCCACGCCCTCGGACGTGCTGGACGCCGCCCGCATCGACGGCGCCGGCGTGATGCGGCGGCTCTGGCAGATCATGGTGCCGATGAACAAGCCGATCCTCGCGACGCTGTTGCTCATCACCGTGGTGAGTCAGTGGAACAACTTCATGTGGCCCCTGGTCATCGCGCCTCGGCCCGAGTGGCACGTGATCACGGTCGCTACGGCGGCTCTGCAGACCCAGTACAACGGCAACTGGACGCTGGTGATGGCGGCGACCACGATCGCCCTCGCGCCGCTGGTGATCCTGTTCCTCATCTTCCAGAAGCAGATCACCTCCAGCCTCGGGGTCACCGGGGTGCGCTGAGACCATGGGATCGCCATGACCACACCACCACCCGGACCGGAGCAGCAGCCCGGCCCGCAGTACCCGAGCCCGGACCAGACGTGGTCGGGTGCGCCGCCTCAACAGCAGTGGCAGCCCGCGCCGCAGCAGGGCCCATCGCCGCAGGGGCAGTGGCCGCCGCCGCAGGGCCCCAGGCGCAGACCCCTGGTCTGGGTCCTGTCCGGGGTGGTGGGACTGCTCGTCGTCGCCGTGGTCGTCGTGTTCGCGCTCGACCTGACCCGACCCGGCGACGACCCCACCGATGGCACCACGACGCAGCCGCCGCCGACCGACGACCCGACCACGGATGACCCGACCGGCGAACTCATCCCGCTGCTCACCAACGCCACGTTCGATCCGGCAACCGTGGCGCTGCACCTCGATCCGCCGGCCGGGTTCGAGGTGGCCGATGACGACGCCGACTACCCCCGCTGGGATCACCACCCGTCGTGCTACATCGGGCTGTCCCGATACGAGCTCGCCGGCGACACGGTCGACAACGACGCGCAGGCGACCTCCTGGAACGCCGTCGAGCTCGTCGAGTTCTACGAGGCCGAACGCTCCGACGTGACCGTCATCGACGCCGAAGGCAGCGCGAACGTCGCCATCGAGGGAGGCGGCCAGCTCGAGCTCCACGTGGTCGAGCTCGAGTTCCGGCGCGATGAGAACGGCCCGATGTTCTGGGGTGGCTTCGCCTTCCGGCACATGCCTGACACCGGCATGGGCATCTCGGTCAACTACTCGTGCCAGGTGGGTGAGGAGCCGGTCGACTTCGACGACGTCCTCGCCGCGTTGACCGTCGAGAACAGCTAGCGCGCCAGGTCGTCGCGCTCGGCCTGGGTGTAGCCCGGCGCCATCGCGGCCGGGTTCGCTACCCGGGCGGCGCGCAGGCCGGCGACCTTCGCCGACGTGGCTGCCATCGCCTCGCGGGCCTTGCCGCGGCCGTAGGTGACCGAGTGCTCGGCGCTCACGCCCATCGAGCGGCCCACCTCGATCGCGTCCTGGTCCGCGCCCATGTAGAGGAACTGCCAGCGGTAGGCGTTCGTCTGCTGCTCGACCAGCGACTTGATCGCCGGGTGCGTCCACTCCTTCGACGCATTCTCGTGACCGTCGGTCATCACGGCCACGATCACGGTCCCGGGCCGCTGGTCCTCGGGCAGCGCGGCTAGCGTCGCGCCCGCGTCGGTGATCATCCGGCCCATCGCGTCGAGGAGTGCGGTCGAGCCGCGCGGGGCGAGGTCGAGCGGCGGCACCTCCGCCAGCGGCTTGTCGGAGTAGACGAGCTCGTAGGAGTTGTCGAACTGCGCGAGCGTCACGCGGCACTCGCCGTCCACCGACTCGCGCTGCTCGGTGATGAAGGCGTCGAAGCCGCCCTCGGTATCGGTCTTGATCGACTGCATCGACCCGGAGCGGTCGAGCAGGAAGTACAGGTGGGTGAGGTCGGAACGGGTCATGGCGTCCTCCTTCGGGGGGTGAAGCGCATGGGCTTCGGCGGTTGCGCGGCTGCGCGGGGTGTGCCGGTCTCGAGGTCGTAGCGGGCGCGCTCCACGCCGGCGGCAGTGACACGGCCATCGGCGTTGGCGTACGCGGCGAGCGCCGGGGTCCTGGCGAGCCGCGGACCGACAGCGTTCTCGCTGAGCCCCGCCTTCTGTCCCGCTGCGCGCAGGGTGTCGCCGTCGTCGAGCACGGCCTGTGCCATCGAGCCGTCGAGCAGCTCGGTCAACCTGTCGGCAGCTTCCCGCAGCAGCGGAAGCGCACAGGCAGCCTGATCGGCGCGCTCAGCACGATCGAGCGCGTTCCGGATGGCCGCGAGGGCGGCGCGGTCGAGTGGCATGCCATCCATCCTACCGCACAAACTGCGGCCCCGCATCGTGTGCGGCCATCCTCGCGATGTCACTGACGAAACGTCACCAGCCCGATTTCACTGACGAGACGCTGCGTGACGAATCGTCAGTGAAATCGTTGGGGTGACGTCTCGTCAGTGAAATCGGCGGGTGGGGCGAGTCAGGGGAAGGTGGTGCGCCAGGCGTCGGCGAGGTCGGGGTCGAAGTAGCGGACGAACCCGCAGCCCTGCCAGGAGACGGGTGCGTCGAGCGGCTGGCCACCCCAGCGGGCAGCCCCCGCCACCAAAAGCCGGGTCCCGATCGAGGGACGGCTGCTGAGGTCCACCGTCACCTCCGCACCCGACCCACCGGCGAACCACTCGCGAACCTCGAAGGTGACGCCCGTGTAGCCGAGGACCGCGCCCGCGCGGTCCGAGACGCTCGGACCGGTGCCCGTCACCACCCCGTCGAACGCCCAATCGGCCTCGCGGAGGCCGTCGGGATGGACCGCAACGCAGTCCGCGCCGTTGTCGGCGCCGTAGGCAGCACCGGCCTCGCCTCCGGTGCGGTCCGAGACGATGACGACCACCGCGAGCACGGCGAGCACCATCGCCCCGATCACCAGCGGTGAGCGCCCCAGCGCGCTCGGGCCGCTGGCTTGCCTCACGAGGTCTCGGCGCCGGGCTCGGCCGGATCGATCGGCTGCTCGCAGTAGAACAGCGGCTCCTCGCCCTCGCCGTGATAGGCGTACTCGGTCCCGTCGACGGTGAGGGTCGCCCTCGCGCCGGGCACCAGCGCCTGCGTGTAGCTCTGGCCCGGAGCTGGGCAGCCGATCGAGCCGTCGCTCCAGGTGACTTCCTCCAGCGGACCCGCAGTCACGTCGTCGACGCTCACGTCGAGCCGTCCAGCCAGGTCGGTCACGGCCGCGTCGAGCCGGTCATCGGTGGGCCCCGACGACGACGGATCGGTTTCGTCGGTCGGCTCGCCGTCGGTCGGTTCGTCGCTCGGTGTGAGGGTCGTGGCGTCACCATCTCCCGGGTCCGGGCTGCGCCCCTCGTCCTGCCCCTGGCAGGCGGCCAGACCCGCCGTCAGGAATACCGCTGCAGCCAGCATGCTCGCCCGCCTCGCCCAGGTCGCCATGCTCCACTGTAGGCAGCCAGGCGCCGGGTGCGGCAGGTTTCGTGCACCGCCGCACCCGACATCGTCAGGCTGCCGCTGCCCCGAGCCCTTCCCGGACGGAGGGCCAGGCGGCGAGCGCGGCGCGGACGTCGTCGCGTCGCTCGGCGGCCAGCGCGGCCGCGTGTGCGTGCTCGAGGACGTCGTCGATCAGCACGCGCTGGCCCGTGCTCGCCGACTCCACCGCCGCCTCGACCATCGCCAGGCTCAGCACGTTGTCGGCTGCGTCGCACATCATGGGCGCTCCGTCGCGGATACCCGCCACGAACGCCCGCAGCGAACCTGTGAGCTCCTGCCCCGGATCCGGCACCTCGGGCACCTCGAGCGGTTCCAGCGATTCCAGCACGGGTGCGTCGTCACCGCTCCAGCGCGTCGAGCCGCCTTCGGCGGACAGCCGCCACGACCCGTTCCATGAGGTCTCCAGCCCTGGCGCGCACCACGATCCGGTGTAGCTGAAGCGCACGCCGTCGCTCAGCTCGAAGGTGGCCACGGCCGAGGCGTCCCCGTCGAACCAGCTCCATGGCGGGTTGAAGGACTCCGCGTAGACGGCGATCGGGTCGGCGTCCAGCACGAACCTGGCCAGGTCGAACTGATGGATCGCCATGTCAACCAGCAGCGGCTGCGGCATCTCCTCGCGGAACCCGCCGAAGTGCGGACCCTTGAAGAACTCGCACGCGAGTGTGCCCGCGACGCCCAGCTTTCGCGCTTGCGCGCGGAACTGGAACGCCTGCTGGTTGAAGCGGCGCGACTGGCTGACCACGAACCGCCGCCCGGTCACCTGCGTCGCCGCCACCAGCGAGAGCGCCTCCGCCACCGACTCGGTGACCGGCTTCTCGCCGAGCACGTCGAGACCGGCGAAGAGCGCCGTCGTCGTGATCGGGTGGTGGGCTGCTGGGATCGCGACATCGACGACGGCGTCGGCCTCGGTCGTGCGGATCACCTCGCCGAGGTCGGCACCCACCACGACGTCGCCGTCGGCGACGCCCTCGGGCGCAGCGGCCAGTGCAGCCGCCGCCACCTCGGGGTCGAGGTCGACGAGCCCGACGAGTATCGCGTCGGGGTTCGCCGCAATCGTGCTGAGCCAGGCCCGGCCCATGCCACCGGCCCCCACCTGGAGCAGGCGCAACGGTCCGCTCACTCCTCGCCCGCTCCCTGGGCCGCGAGCTGCTCGGCGGCGGCCGCTGCCTCCGCACTGAGGGCGCCCTGGTAACCCTGACCGTTGTAGAAGTCGTCCGTGTCGTAGCGCAGCAGCACCGGGATCGTGCGCTCGGGACGCAGGGTCTGCGCCCACTCGACGGCGTTCGAGATCACCTTCCGCACGCCCTCGTGGAAGTACGTGGGGTACTCCTGGTCACCGGGCTGGAAGTAGAAGATCTTCCCGTAGCCACGCTTGAAGGTGCAGCCCGAACGGAACACCTCGCCGCCGCTGAAGGAGGAAATGAACACCAGCTCATCGGGCGCGGGGATGTCGAAGTGCTCCCCGTACATCTCGGCCTCCTCGATGATCATCGGGTGCGGGATGCCCTGAGCGATCGGGTGGGTGGGGTCGACCGTCCACACCAGCGCGCGGTCGTGCTCGGCGCGCCAGCGCAGCGTGCAGGTGGTGCCCATCAGCTTCATGAACAACTTCGACCAGTGGCCGGAGTGCAGCACGATCAGGCCCATGCCCTCAAGCACGTGGCGGTGGGCTCGTTCGACCACCTCGTCGTCAACCTCGCCGTGGGCGGCATGCCCCCACCAGATCAGCACATCGGTGTCGGCAAGCACCTCCTCGGTGAGGCCGTGCTCCGGCTCGTCCATCGTGGTGGTGCGCACCCGTGCCCGGTCACCGAGGTTCGCCTCGATGCCCTGCGCGATGGCACCGTGCATGCCGTCGGGGTACCGCTCGGCCACAGTCGGCTCGAGCTGCTCATGGCGGTTCTCTCCCCAGACGAGCACGCGGATGGGTTCTGTCATGACGTCATTCTCCTCAGGTTGATGATGCGGAACGAACTAGGACTTCACGGAGCCGCCTGTGACGCCGGCGGCGACGTAGCGTTGGGCGACGATCAGCAGCGCGATCGCCGGCAGTGAGGACAGCACGGCGGTTGCCATGATCGGCGACCAGTCGTTCACGAAACCACCGATGTAGCTGTACAGACCGAGCGTGATCGGGCGCATCGTCTCGCTCGTCGTCAGGGTGAGCGCAAACAGGAAGTCACCCCACGCGAACAGGAACGTGAACAGCGCGGAGGTGATCAGCGCATTGCGACTGATCGGAAGGACCACCGAGACGAACGCGCGAACCGGACCAGCGCCGTCGACGTAGGCCGCTTCCACGATCGAGGGCGGTATCCCCATCATGAAGGCGCGCATGAGGATGATCGAGAACGGGATGCCGGCCGCCGAGTCGGCCAGGATCAGACCGGGGTAGGTGTTGAGGAGGCCGAGATCGCTGTAGGCGCTGTAGAGCGCGTTGGCGACCACGATGCCCGGCACCATCTGCGTGGTGAGGACACCGAACAGGAACACCACGACCCACTTCCCGAAGCGGAAGTGTGCCAGCGCGTACGCTGCCGGTGCCGCGATCAGCAGCGTGAGCAGCACGGCGCCGAGGCTGACCACCAGGCTGGTGACCAAGTTGCCGCCCTGCTCAGCCAGCGCCGTCTGATAGCCCCGTAGTGAGAACTCGAACGGCAACCACGGTGTCGCTGCCGCATTACCCGCCGGCTGCAGCGACACGTTGAGCATCCAGTAGAGCGGGAAGAGCATGACCGCGATGATGACCACGCCCAGGATCGTGTGACCGAGCCGCCTGGGAGCGGCAGGCGCCCTACTCATCGACCCGGCGCCGGTTGAGGCGCAAGTAGGCGATGGCGAACACGAGCGAGATCAGCACCAGGATGTTGCCGAGCGCTGCCCCAACCCCGAAGTCGAACTCGCGGAACGACATGTGGTACGAGAACGTCGAGATCGTCTGGGTCGCATTGGCTGGCCCACCGTTGGTGAGGCCGAGGATCACGTCGAGCACCTTCAGCGTGTACACCACACCGAGCACGAGCACCACGGTGACCACGCCGCGCAGCATCGGCCACGTGATGTACCAGAACGCGCGGGCGCCCGTGGCGCCGTCGAGCGAGCCGGCCTCGTACAGCTCCTCGGGGATCTCCTGCAGACCGCCGTAGAGGATCGTGGCGTTGAAGGGGATCCCCAGCCAGATGTTCACGACGATCACGGCCACCAACGCGAGAGTGGTCGAGGTCAGCCAGGCGGGTCGGGAGTCGATGAACGGCAGCACGTCGAGCGTACGGTTGAGCACGCCGTTGTCGGTGTCGAGGATCCATCGCCACACCGCCGAGGCGGCGATCATCGGGATCAGCCACGGCAGCAGCAGGAGCGAGCGAAGCACACCCGAGAGCGGAAAGCGCCGATGGAAGAACAGCGCGATCAGCAGACCGATCGTGAACTGGCCGGCGATCGAGCCCACCGTGAACAGGCCGGTATTGAGCAGAGCCCGGTCGAACACGGGGTCCGTGATCGCCGTGACGTAGTTCGTCAGGCCGACCCACGGTGCCTCACCGGTGTAGAAGGTGCGGGTGGTGTACTCCTGGAAGCCCATCAGGACGTTCTTGATCACCGGGTAACCGAAGAACAGCACCAGGTAGACCACGGCGGGAACAAGGAAGGCCACCTGCACCAGGCGCCCACGGCGCGGACCGCGTCTGCGCGGGCGCGGCGCCGCGCCCGGCGGGGAGATCCCGCCGGGCCCGGTCGCCACCGTTGTGGAGGTCACGTGATCAGCCGTTCTGCGCCTGCTCGAGCGCATCCTCCGGGCTCATCCCGCCCACGAGCGCGTTCTGCACGGCCTCGTAGATGGCGGTGGCCTGCGCCGGCCAGTCCTCACCGAGCTGACCGGTGCGAGCGCGCAGGTCCGGCACCTGCACCGCGAACGACTCCAGGTTCGGCACCTGCTCCACCACGGCGTCGGTCAGTGCCGGGTCGGTGGGCACCGTGTTGGTCCCGACGGCGGCGTCGACCACAGCCTCCTCACCCACGAGGCACTGCACGAACTGCGCTGCGACCTCCATGGTGGCCCCATCCCCGGTCTGCGGCACGGCCCACGCCTCGCCACCGAACGGTGAGACCGTGGTGCCCCCCGCCGCGGGCGTCGGGATCGGCACGATCCCGTACTCGAGGTCAGGGTTCTCCGCGAGGCTGCCGAAGTTCCAGGGTCCGTTGACCATCATCGCTGCATTGCCGGCGGAGAACTGGTCTCCGACATCACCCTGCGACCAGGTGACCACGGACTGCGACATCGAACCGGCGTCCAGCAGGTCCTTCCACAATTGCAGGGCGCCCGCCACCTCGGGTGTGGCGATGTCAGCCTCGTCGCCGCCGTTGGACCACATGAAGGGCAAGAACTGCCACGTTCCCTCATAGGTGTTGATCGCCGAGAGGGCCAGGCCGTACCGGTCTCCCTCGGTCAGTGCCGCCGCGGCATCCTTCAACTCATCCCAGGTCGTGGGTGGCTCGACTCCAGCCTCGTCGAGGATCTCGGTGTTGTAGAAGAGCGCGATCGTGTTCGTGACGGGCTGCAGCGCGTAGAGCTCGTCCTCGTAGGTCGAGGCTGAGAGCACCTGCGGCGTGATGGCGCCGGGATCGAGGCCGAACTGGGACAACGGTGCGAGAGCGCCGCTCGCCGCGATCTGCTGCACCTCTGGGTTGTCGAGCATCAGCACGTCCGGAAGAGTGCGCGAGGAACTCATCTGCAGCACCTTGGGGATCAGGTCGCCGCCGGGCACCGTCTCTCGATTGAGAGTGGCGCCCACCTCGTCGGCGCACCCATCCAGCACGCCTTGCCACGCTGTCTTGTTCGGGTCGTTGTTGTAGTAGTCGAGCACGTGGAGCTCGACGGCGTCACCGCCGCCGCCCTCACCGTTGCCGCCTCCGCCTCCTCCTCCCCCACCGCACGCGGCGACGAGCAGCAACGGTGCGGCTGCCGCGATCACGATCGCGGTCCTGGTGATCTTCTTCATGTCATTCCTTCTCTCTCCCACGCCCTCGTGGGGTCGGTGTGCCGGCTCCTGTGCCGACCTCGGAACTCGTTGGGGCAATCTTGTCGATACGCATCGATGACGGACATGGATTCACGCGCGAGCGCCGGATCTCAGCGACTCGTGCGTACGGAGCCGCGGCGGGTGAGGCTCGCCTCGACCAGACGTAGCTCGGGTGAGGCATCGCCGTCGAGCAACTCGATCAGCCATGCCATCGCTTGCCGGGAGACGTCCCGGGGTTGGGTGGAGACCGCCGTGGGAGGCACCGGCTGCATCTCCGCTTCGACGTCGGTACACAACGAGACGACGTCAAGATCACGACCGGGGACGAGACCGCGCTGCGCGAGCGCCGCCCCCACGTCGTGAGGACTGTGGACGGTCAGCAACCCAGGGTGCGGGCCACCGTCGGGACCGAGCACGGCGTCGAGGTACTCCTCGACGCCCTGCCGGGAGTGTGGCGAGGTGTGCCACCGCAGCGCGACGCCACGGGTGTGCGCCCGCGCCTCCGCACGCTCGCGGAACCGGGGGATGTAGTTGATCCCCAGGTCGATGCGCTCCTGCATCCAGCCGAGCACCGCGATCTCGGAGTGGCCGGCTTCGGCGAGCTCGTCGACCAGCAGCGCGGCCGCCGTCTCGAAGTCGAAGTCGATGCAGTGCAGCCCGGCATGGTCCCCAGGCACACCGATGAAGATCACTGGCATGTCGAGGTCGCGAGCGACATCGGCACGCGGGTCCTGCGTGGTGATCTCCATGACGATCGCGGCATCGCACATCGCGCGCCGCTGCACGCGGGCCAAACTGGCCGGCCCCTCGGCGGCAGTCAGGAGCAGCACGTCGTAGTCGCTGCGCCGCGCATTGATCGCGATCTCTTCGGTGAACGACATCAGGCCGTTCGCCGCGTCCGGGTCGTGAAACGGGATCACCAGACCCACCACGTTGCTGCGGTGTCCGGCCAACGCCCGCGCCCCGGAGTGCGGCTCGTACGTGAGCTCGTCGATCGCGTCGAGCACGAGCCTGCGGGTGGCGTCCGAGATCGGCCGCTTGCCGCTCATCACGTAGGAGACGGTGCTCTGCGAGACGCCTGCGGCCCGTGCGACGTCCTTGCTCGTCGGGGTGGTTCGACGGCGCGGAACAGCCGGGCCGACATCGTCGACCTTCGATCGTTCGTCGTCGATACGCATCGATGATGATCATAGGCGACTGTGTGACAGGCAGCAAGGAGCTAGGGAGCGGCAACGACGAACCGACTGGTCCGTGCCGGATGAGGACCAGCCGCCTAGCTGGTGCCTACGCGGCGGTCGAGGGCGCGCAACCGCAGCTGCTCCGCACGATCAGCTCGGTCGGGAGCTTGACGTCGAGAGGTCCAGAACCCGGCGCCACGAGGTGGTCCACGGCGATCCGCACCATCGCGGCGAGCGGCTGCGCAGCGGTGGTGAGCGGGGGCCAGCAGTACGCGCTCTCCTGGGACCCGTCGAACGAGGCGACCGCGATGTCGTCAGGCACCCGCACACCAGCCTCGTGCAGCGCGAGCAGCACCCCGATCGCCTGCTCGTCGGAACTGACGAACACCGCCGTCGGCCGGTCCGGGGCCGCCGCCAACGCCGCGCCCGCCCGATAACCACCCTCGCGGGTGAAGTCGGAGGTGACCATCGGCTCGGCGGCCAACCCGGCTGCCGAGCTCGCGTCGATCCACGCCTGCCGCCGTCCGCCCTCGTTCGGGCCCACGAACGCGACGCGGCGATGCCCGTGCCAGAGCAGATGCTCCACGGCGACCCGGGCACCCTGGTAACGATCGGCGCGGACGCACGCGACGCCGTCGAGCCGCTTCTCCAGCACCACTGCGGGGATGCCGAGCGTGGCGAGTGGCGTGAGGTCGGCAGCCTCGACATCGGTAGCGATCAGCACGCCGTCCACCTGCCGCGCTGCCAGGTGTCCGATCGCGCTGGCCATGCCGTGACGCGCACTCGTGACCATCAGCGCCAGGCCGTGCGCCGCCGCGACCTGCTCAACCTGATCGGTCAGGTCCGCGAAGAAGCGGTTGAGCACGCCGGGCACGATCAGCCCGAGCTGCGCCATGCTCCCGAGCTTGAGCGCCCGCGCCGCCGCGTTCGGGCGGTAGCCGAGCGCACGAACGGCCTCGAGCACCCGCGCCTGCGTCGCCTCCGACACCTTCTTGGTGCCGTTCAGCGTGTAGGAGACGACGGCGGTGCTCACCCCCGCCCGCTTGGCCACATCCGCGCGGGTCACCCGGGCAGCGCCGCGCTGTGGCTCCCGCTGCTGTGTCATCGCCGCACCCGCTCACGCATCGGCCGCAGCGTAGGGCGCGCCTGCTGCCCTGGCAACACGGGCGGAGCGCTGCTGGACCTACCAGCGCTTGCTGTCGTCCCAACGGAGCTGGACACCGCGCTCGGTGAGATGGCGCTGGAACTCGGCGACCGCCGTCGTGCTCTCGACCACCGCATGAGGCTCGGTCGCGTTGTCCAGGCAGTAGCTGGCCAGTGCGCCGGCGGCCTCGCCGATGCTCCACTCGACCGGGTGCAGCCGGTAGCAGCCATTCGTGATCTGGGTGGTGCCGATGTTCTTGCACGCCGGGAGCACGTTGCGTATCCGGACCGGGATCATCGAGCGCAGCGGGATCTCGAACGGGTGCGGCAGTCCGCCTGTGCCGCGACCGTCGCCGGTGGTGTGGTGGCGATCGATCCAGAAGTAGTGGCCAACGCCGACCGTGTCCGGATACCGCTCGGCGCCACCCTCGCCGCGATACGTCGTCGAGACCTCCTGCTCGACGATCGTGTGCAGCGCCTGCAGCCGGCGGGACTCCCGGATGTACGGGTACATCGCGAAGCCATCCTCGGTGCCCGCCACGTCGGCGCGCAGCCGCAGGCCGGGCCAGCCCGTGCCGCCGTCCGCGCGGGGAGCATCGGTCTGCAGCCAGTACAGCAGCGCGCGCGAGAGCGCCTTCGCCTGGTCCCAGTGGTGCGCGGCATCCGGCACGCCGAACAGCGGTCCGCCCACATAGTCGTTCATCGGCCAGTTCACGACCACCACATCGGAGCGGTAGAAGCCCGGCGTGAACTGCCGCCTGGCTGCGATCCGGCGGTAGTTCCACAGCTCGTTCCACGCGCCCATGTTGCGGTGATCGAGGTCGATCACGTCGTCATCGAGGTTCGGTGTGAGCGACCACCGCTTGCCCGGTGTGCCATCGGGCCGGACCGGCTGCCCGGTGGCATCGAGGTCGTTCCCCATGCTGAGGATGTTGCGCCCGTCGAGCTGGTGCGGCTTCAGGTCGCGCCAGTACTCGTAGTCTGCGGGGCGATCGATCGTGTGGTCCTCACCCTCGAGATGGTCGACGGCGAAGCACCAGCTCACGCCCTGCATGTCGGTGGGATCGGCGGTCGGCCAGGCGCCCGGCTCACCGGTCATCTCCTGCGACTCGCGGCCAGCGACGTGCTCGATCCCGCCCAGCTCGAGCAGGTCGCCGAGCTCCGTCGCGTCCAGGAAGTACGGGGCCGTGAGCGCGTGCTCGACCCCCGCCGCCGTCCGCACGGTGACCGCGGTGACGCGGTCGGCGCTGGTCTCGACCGCGATCGGTTCGCTCTCCATCAGCACCACCAGCCGATCGGCCGAGCGGTAGGGCTGCAGCAACTCCTCGATCACGTTGACGATCACCCGCGGGTCGAGGCTGATCGGACTCACCCACGCATGCCCGGGATTCAGATGAGGGTCGGCCTTGGCGGTCTCGGTCAGCGGGAAGTGGGATCGGTAGTAGCCACGCAGAGCGTCCCGGAACTCTCGGTACGAGGCATTGGCGCCGTCATCTTCGATGTAGCGGTGCTCATCCGATGGCACGAGCTGGCTGGTCAGCTGCCCGCCGAGCCACCTGGTCGGGTCGGTCATGACGACCCGTTTGCCCGCTCGCAGCGCTGCCAGCGCGGCCGAGACACCCCCGACCCCGCCTCCGATGATCGCCACATCTGCCTGGAGTTCCATGAGTCTGTCGCTCTCCGTCGAGTAGGGTCCGATTGACCTGTCGAGGACACTACTATGTTTTCGTAGAATTCTTGCTAAGGTTTCGGCGCCGCGTCGGCTGAGACCGGCGAAGATCGAGGAGAGGCACAGATGGCTGGACCGGCGCGTCGGCGCAAGAAGCCCTCCTTGGCCGAGGTCGCCAGGATCGCCGGCGTGTCGATCTCGACGGTCTCCAAGGTCGCCAACGGTGGCGTCGACGTCTCCGACGCCACTCGCGAGCGGGTGGAGCGAATCCTCGCCGAGCGCGGCTACGTGGCAACCCGCAAGCGCCGCGGGTCGCTCATCCCGGTCGAGCTGATCACGCGCGACATGTACAACCCGCTCACGCTGGACGTGCTGCGCGGGATCATCGACGCCGCAGCCTCGACCGGCCTCGACATCTCGGTGTCGCGCTACCCCGACAACGCCCCCGACCACCGCTGGATCGACGAGATCCATGCCGCCGGACGGCGTGGTGTGATCGCCCTCACCTCGGTGCTGGACGACGATGAGAGGGCGCGGTTCCGCTCGCACGGTCTCGAGGTCGTCGCGATCGACCCGCTGAACCGGCCCGACGAGTCCACGACCAGCGTCGGCGCAACGAACTGGGCCGGTGGACTGCAGGCAACCGAGCACCTGCTGGGCCTGGGGCACACCCGGATTGCGATGCTGACCGGCTTCCCCGAGGCGATGGCCAGCCGTGCGCGCGTCTCCGGCTTCCGCGCTGCCATGGCTGCCGCGAGCATCGACCTCGACGAGTCCATGGTGCTCGATGGTGACTTCACCTACGACTCCGGCCTCGAGCTGGGCACGGAACTGCTCCGCCGGCCCGCCCGCCCCACCGCCGTATTCGCCGCGTCCGACCTCCCGGCGCTCGGTGTGATCGAGGCAGCGCGACGACTCGGACTGCGCGTGCCTGAAGACCTCAGCGTGATCGGCTTCGACGACCTGATCATGGCCCAGGTCTCCGCGCCGCCGCTGACCACCGTGCGACAGCCGCTCGATCAGATGGGCGCCGTCGCAGTCCAGACGATCGCCGCGCTCATCTCAGATGGCTCGCCGGACCACGCCCTGCACACGGAGCTGGCCACTCGCCTGGTCGTCCGAGGCTCGACGGCCACGCCAGCGGGCTGAGTCGCGGCACGACTCAGGCGGACGGCGGCACCGCGAGCCGTCCCGTTCGTTGTCGCCGGCGCGCGTCCACACGTCGTCGAAAATTCTTGTGAACTTCTCTAGACAGTTTCGCTGGGTCGCACTACTGTCGTGACCGCAGCCCGCGCTGCACCCCGGACATCGAGGTCGGGGATGACGACGGCGTCCCGAGAGGACCTAGACATGACACGACCCATCACGCGCCGCGCCCTGCTGGCAGCCGTTCCCGCCGCTGGTCTGGCCGGCCTGACGCTGGCCTCCTGCAGCACCGACAACGACGGCGGCGGCGGTGACGCACCGGATGGCCCGGTCGAGCTCCGTATGACCGTGTGGTCGGCCAACGACGGCCACCACGCGATCTTCAATCAGATCGCCGACGCCTATATCGAGGCCAACCCGGACAAGGTCAGCGCCGTCTCCTTCGAGGCGCTCGCGGACGGGTATGTCGACGCGCTCACCACCCAGATCGCCGGCAACGAGGCACCCGACATGGCGTGGGCGATGGAGTCCTTCGCCGCCCAGTTCGTCGCGGCTGGGGTGTTCACGAACCTCACCCCCGCCTTCGAGGCCGCCGAGGGCTACGAGTACGACGATCTGATTCCCGGCGCGATCGGCCTGTGGAGCTCCGACGACGGTCTGCACGGCTACCCGTTCTCCAACAGCCCGTTCGGGATCTACGTCAACAACGATCTGCTGGCAGCGGCAGGTCAGCCCGATCCGCGTGACCTGATCGCCAGCGGTGACTGGACCTGGGACACACTGATGGAGATCGCCGCAGCGACAGCGGCGAGCCAGGGCGTGGCCGGCTTCCAACCGCCCGCTGATGCCGCGACCGCCTGGAACGACGCCCTCGCGCCGATGTGGTTGTCCTGGGGCGCCAGCGCCTGGTCCGAGGACGGCGCCACCGCGACCTTCACGTCCGAGGAGATGGTCGAGTTCTTCACCTGGTACCACGACCAGGTCTACGCGAACCTGGCCATCATCGCGCCAGGCGAGGAGTACGACTTCGCCACCGGGCAGATCGCCACGCGGATGTCGCAGCTGTCAGCCTCGACCGGACTCGCCGAGGCCGGGTTCGCCTGGGACTTCCTGCCGCTGCCCGAGGGCCCGGCCGGGACCGTCCCGGTCGTGGGCCAGGGCGGCGTCGGGGTGCTCACCCAAGGCCCGAACCCTGAGATCGCGGCCGACTTCCTGGCGTTCTTCACCAACCCCGACAACTCGAGGTTGCTCGCGCAGTTCTTCCCGCCGCCGCGCACCTCGCTGCTGAACGTGGAGACCCTCGCCGCCGCGGCGCCGGCTCTGACGGAGGAGCAGCTGCAGGGCACGATCATCGACCAGGCCTCGGCTGCCGTGACCAAGCCGGGCAATCCGAAGATGAGTGAGATCAGCGACCCGGTGCGCATCGCCCTCGACGCCTTGTGGACCGCCGACGCCGATGTCGAGGCTGCGCTGACCGCTGCCAACGACGCCGCTCAGGCCCTCCTTGGCGCCTGACGCGTGAGCACCCAGACCTCACGGCTGCCGGGGGGCGGTGGCACACCTCGCCCCCCGGCTCCGGGCGGCGGCACCAGCAAGCGGCTGGCGCGCATCGACGCCGCGATCGGCATGGTCTTCGTCGCACCGGTCCTCATCGGAGCGATCGTGCTCGGGCTGGTGCCGTTCGGCTATGTGGTCTGGTACGCCCTGCACGACTGGCAGCCGCTGACAGGGCAGTTCACGTGGGTGGGCAGCGAGAACTTCACGCGGCTCCTGTCCGACGGCGACGTGTGGGGATCGCTGCTCACCACCTTCCAGTTCGCGGCGCTCCTGATGGTCCTCAACGTCACCCTCGCCATGGGGCTGGCGATCCTGCTCAACCAGAAGCTCCCCGGCACCACGACCTTCCGCACCTTCTTCTTCTCCCCCGTGATCGTCTCCACGGTCGCGTGGGTGCTGATCTGGAACTTCCTGGTCGCCAGCAACGGAGGAATCAACGGCGTCCTCGCGACCTTCGGCATCACCGGCCCGAACTGGCTGCGTGACGCCTCGCTCGCGCTTCCCACCGTCGTCGTGATCCAGGTCTTCAAGGGCGTCGGCATGAACATGATCCTGTTCCTGGCGGCACTGCAGAACGTGCCCTCCGAGCTGAAGGAGGCAGCGCGCATCGACGGTGCCCGCGCGACCCGCGTGTTCCGGTCGATCACGCTGCCGCTGATGACACCGACGATCCTGCTCGTGACGATGCTCACGATGGTCGGAGCGATGGACGTGTTCGCGCCGATTCAGATCCTCACCGAGGGCGGACCTGGCCGCTCCACCACCGTGATCTCCTACCTGCTCTACCGCACCGCGTTCGTGCAGCAGGACTTCGGCTACGCCTCGGCGATCGGCGTGCTGCTGTTCTTCGTGATGCTCGGGCTCGCCGTGCTGCAGTGGAGCACCAGGAAGCGGTGGGTGCACGATGAGGTCTGAGACATCGCCCAGCACCCGCCGGATCGTCTCCCGCGTGGTGCTGTACGTGCTGCTGATCGCGCTCAGCATCCCGTTCGTCTACCCGCTGCTGTGGATGGTGCTGTCCGCCTTCAAGCCGGCGAACGAGATCTTCGCCATCCCGCCCACGCTGTTCCCGAACGACTGGACGCTCGAAGGCGTCTCGAAGATCTTCACGGTGATGCCGTTCGCGCGCCAGTACCTGAACTCGCTCTACATCGCGGCGATCGTCACGGTCGGCTCGGTGCTGGTCGGATCGCTCGCCGGCTACGCGTTCGCACGGATCAGGTTCCCGCTCTCGGGCAAGGTGTTCCTCGTGCTGATGTCCGGCATGTTCATCCCCGGCGAGGTCGCGATCATCCCGATCTTCCGGTGGGTCGCCGAACTGGGCTGGATGAACACACACTGGCCGCTGATCCTCATCCCGATCTTCGGCCCCGGCGCGGTCGTCAGCGTGTTCATCTTCCGGCAGTTCTTCCTCTCGCTCCCGGGGGAGCTGGAGGAGGCGGGCAGGCTCGACGGCCTTGGCCGGCTCGGCATCTTCGCCCGGATCGCGATGCCGCTGGCCGGCCCGGCCATCTCGGCGGTGGCCATCATGAAGTTCCTGGCCGCCTTCAACATGTACTTCGAGCCGCTGATCTTCTTGCGCAGCGAGGAGCTGTTCCCCGTGAGCCTGGCGCTCACGCGCTACCAGGATGGCTACGGCGAGCCGATCTACAACACCCAGATCGGTGCCACCGCCCTCACGGTGATCCCCGTGATCATCGTCTTCCTGTTTGCTCAACGACAGTTCGTGGAAGGACTGTCGCGGACTGGTCTGAAGGGCTGATCGCACCCACGACGCCCCCTCCCGAAGACCGCTCCCGGCGCCGCACCGATCGGCCGCCGCCGGGTTGCGTACGCCTTGATGCCGGTCGCTTCACCGAAGGAGTCAACGATGACCACCGACCACATCGGCCGCACACCCCTGGGGCTGCCGCCCCTGACCAGACGCGGATTCCTCGGCGGGGTGGGTGCCGCCTCGGCGGCAGCACTCATCGCGCAGCTGGGCACCGCCGCACCCTCGTTCGCCACCTCCGAGGGCACCGTGCTGCCGCTGGTTGACCCGCTGCCGGACGGCGCACCGGACCGGGCCCTGTTCGCCGAGAACGAGCAGGTGTTTGCGGCCTACCTGATGATCCTGTCCCCCTTGGCCAACAGCGTGATCGACGACGACGAGGAGCTGTTCGGCTGGATGGAGGATGGCTGGCAGCGGCTGCCCAACGAACCGTTCAACGCCCGGATCATGGAGCACGTCGCCACGCTGTCCTGGTTCTACTCCCACGAGCGCGCCTGGAACCCGTACTACCTGGACCCGAACCTTCTCGGCCGCCTCGATGCCGCCCTCGGCTACTACCTCGCGCTCCAGCACGACGACGGTTCCTACCCTGAGTACTCGCCCACCGAGCATCACCTGTCCCCGACCGGGTTCGGTACGGTTGCGCAGTCGGCAGTGCTGCGCGATCTCCTCAGCGTGGACGAGTTGCCCGAGCGTCGCGGCGAGATCGAGACCGCACTGCGGGCGAGCAGCGCATGGTTGGTCGACCTCGACCGCCCGCACTGGAACCTGCCCGTGCGATACGTGAACCAGGTCATCGCCGGCCTGGCGGGTGTGGCGCAAGCCGCCACCGTGATGAACGACGCCGCGATGGCGGCCTCGCTCTCGGACCGGATGGCGGCGCTCCTCGAGCACGGACAGGCGCCTGCCGGCTTCTTCAACGAGCCGCTGACCCCTGATGCCGGGTACAACTTCACGGTCATGCTGCCTGACGTCGGGCACATCTACGAGCAGACCCAGGACCCCTCCGCCGTCGAGCTCGCCCGGCGGTTCGCCGAGTGGTTCGGATACATCGTGGTGATGGAGCCGGGCCAGCCGCAGGGCTTCGTGCTGTCCGCAACGAGCGGCCGGGGTGTGCTGCCGACGTTCACCACGACCCCCGAGGACGATCTCGACCGGAGCGCGCTGGGACGAGCGCTGCTGGAGCAGGTCCCCGCGCTCGGGGCGTTCTATGCGACGGCGGCGGAGAAGCAGGCCAGCCGGGCCGCCTGGGCGCAGGACCCAGAACCTGTGCAGCCACGTGAGAAGCAGGACTCCTCCGCGCGCCTGTACATGCACGTGCCGGTCGCGCCCGACGGCGTGAGCACAGCCGAGCGTGACGCTCGCGTGGCCGACCTTCCGTACCTCCGCGAGAACGCCTTCACCCAGCTGCGGCGGGGCACACTCGATCAGCAGTACGCGTTCGTCCGCCGCCCGGGTTGCTACACCGCCGCGGCCTACGGCGTGCGTCCGTATGCGAGCCAACGGCTGGGCACCAACGCGTTCTGGCATCCAGAGGCGGGCATGTTCGTGCTCTCGCTCAACAGCTCGGGCCCCGACGACTGGACCACGGTGGACGACGTCGCCGGTACCGCCACCTCGCGCAGCGAGGTCACGGCCGTGCACCACGTCGGCGACGACACGTCCGGCGCGGTGATCGCACCCCACGACCTCACCGGTTTCGCGGGCGTGTTCACCACGCGCTACGTGACCGCGGACGCCGCCGTCACCACCGACGTCAGCCACTGGCAGGACGGTCTCCGGCGCTCGATGACCACCACGGGAGCCTCGCGTGAGCGCATCCCGCTGATCGTCGGACCAGAGGATGAGGTCGCCTTCCTCGACGGTACCCCGGCCCCGTACGACGAGCAGACGATCACGGTCGCCTCGGGCCTCACGGTCACCAGGGGCGACGTCCGGCTGGTCATCAACTGGGGTGCGGAGTGGGAGGCCACGTACGCGCCGACCTCCACCTCGTTCCTGAACGGCACTCGATCGCAGCGGATCCTCACGGTCAGCTTCGCCGGTGAGCTGACCACCGAGCTCACGGCGGTCGATCTCACCGAGGTGGTGGGCGAGCGCGTGGCGTTCGGGGTGACGTCGCACACCGTCGAGCGCGATGGCGCCCACCACACCGCCCTGCATGTGATCAACCTCGACCACGAGCCGGTCGATATCCGGGTGGTGAGCGCATCGGGCAGGGAGACCTTCCGGGCTCTCGCTCCCGGCGCCAGCGGCTACCGCCTCTTCCGGAACCAGCGGCGGCTGCCGGCACCCGGTGTCGCGGTGGCCACCACATGCGGCGAGGGCCGGGTCCGGGTCGCGACCCGGCGCTTCGAGATCTAGCCGCCCGGAGCTGCCCGGCGTGATATAACCCCGCGTCCTCGGACGCCGGGTGAGATCACGGGGCCAGCAGCCCGCCGTCGAGCCCGCGCACGCCGGCCGCCCAGGCATCGAACGTCGACAGCTCGGGCGGGTGCCGGCGAGCGAGGTCCTCGTCGAGGTCGATCCCCCAGCCGGGGCTGTCGTTGGGGGTCAGCCAGCCGTTCACCGGAGCGATCGTGCCGGGGAAGATGTCGTGCGTCAGCTCGTCGAAGATGTGGCATTCCTGGATCCCGAACGCCGGGCTCGTGACATCCAGCGCCACACTGGCCGCCACCCCGATCGGGGAGGTGTCGCCCGGTGCGTGCCACGCCGTTCGCACGCCCACCAGCTCTGCGGCTGCCGCGAGCTTGCGTGCGGGCGTCACACCGCCGATGGCGGATACGTGCGAGCGGATGAGGTCCACGCCGCCGCCCAGGATCTGGCGCGCGGCGTCGGTGACCGAGGTCGTCAGCTCGCCCACCGCCAACGGCACCGGTGACGCCGCACGCACCTGCGGCAGCGCGTCCCAGTGCTCGGGCGGCAGCACGTCCTCGAGGAAGAACAGACGATACGGCTCCAAGGCGCGCGCAAGCGTCACCGCCTGCTTCGGTGTCAGCCGCGAGTGCACGTCATGCAGCAGCTCGACCTCGTCCCCCAGCTGTTCGCGGGCCGCCTCGAACAGGCGCGGAACCAGGCGAAGGTACTCCGCGACCTGCCAGCCGCGCGGATAGGGGGCGCCGGCGGCGGTGTCACCATCGAGCAGCGCCGAACCATAGGTGCCGGCTCCAGGCTGCGAGACCTGCATGCGCACATGCCTCCAGCCGGCGTCGATCTTCTGCTGCGCCTGCTCGACCGCGCGCGCGATGTCGGCGCCGGCGCTGTGGACGTAGGTGTCCGCGGCCGCACGCACCTTGCCACCTAGCAGTTCGTGCACAGGCATGCCGGCGCGCTTGCCCGCGATGTCCCACAGCGCCTCGTCGAGGCCGGAGATCGCGTTGTTGCCGACCGGGCCTTCACGCCAGTAGGAGGAGAACTTCGCCAACCGCACCAGGTCGCCGATGTCACCCGGATACCGCCCGATCACCAGCCGCGCGAGATGCTCCTCGACATAGGTGACCACGGCCTTCCACCGCTGCGTGAAGGTCGCGCACCCGAGCCCGTACAGGCCCGGCTCGGAGGTGTCCACCCGCACGACCACCAGTGCCGGGCCGTACGGTGCCGTCACGATGGCCCGCACGCCGGTGATGCGGACGTCGTCGGGAGCCTCCCACGGTTGGCGGAAGGTGGCGGGTTGCTCGGTCGCGTGCTGGGTCATCGGGAGGCTCCTTGTCGTGGCAGAGGATCGGTCACGGGATCAGTTCGGGGTCGGGCTCTGAGCACGTGTGACGTGGCACGAACCCGAGCAGGTCGCGTGCTCGAGTGGTGTCGATCAGGGCCTCGCGGCCCATGAATGCCCGACGGCGGAGCACGCCCGGTGCGTATTGGTCCAGCAGGTCGGTAGTCGGCTCCTCGCGGAAGGTGTCCGCTGCGGAGAGGCCGATCACATGCGCACCGGTGAGCGGTGCGACGAGAGCGTGGACCACCGCGCGTGCCGCGTCTCGCCGGTCCAGGTAGGACCAGCCTTCACGGATCTGCCGATGCCGCAGCGGGTGCGTCCGCGCGCGAATCTGCGAGGGCAGCGAGGTGAGCGGGAACCGGAGTGCGACCACGGTCATGCCCCAGTGGCTGGCGGCCATCTGTGCGCTGAGCTCGTCACTGGCTTTGGAGAGCGAATACCAGTCATCGAGCTCGCGCGGGATCTCCTCGTCGATCGGGAAGTACGCCGGGAGCAGCTCATGGCGGTTGGCGGGGACTCCGAAGGCGTTGATGCTGCTCGCGATCACGGCGCGCCGCAGGCCCAGCTCGCCGGCCGCCACCAGCACGTTGAAGGTCGAGTCGGTGTTGATGCGGTAGCCCTGGTAGGGCTCAGCAAGCTCGGCGCCCGGGATCGCGGCCAGGTGCACGACCGCATCGGTGCCCTCGAGCGCATTCCTCATCTCGCCCTCGTCGGTGGCATCGGCGGTGATGACGCGAGCGGCAGGGCTCGGCCGCCGCCACGAGTCCGACAACGCCGTCACGACCGCACCGTAGGCGTGCAGCAGGCCGACGACATCGCCTCCGATCGATCCGCCTGCGCCGGTGACCAGCACGCGTGACGGCAGCGGCGCCGACAGCTCGTCGAGGTCGACGTCCGACCAGCTCAGACCCGGCACTATTGCACTCATGCGAACGACTCCTCATCGAGACCCAAGAACAGCTCCCGGGATTTTTCGGAGAACTTGCGATGAAACTCTAGACGGAACGGGCACCCTCTGGCTAGCCTGACACAACGTCGCGTCACTCGCGGCGTCCCACCGCCCGCAGCCCAGACCCGCGGGCCGACGATGGAGTCGAGATGCGCAATCGCCAGCCCCAGCCCAGCCTCCCGCCGATCTCACGGCGTGCGCTCCTCGGGATCGGCGCTGCCGGTCTGGTGGCCGGCTCCGTCGCACTCAGCGGCCAGAGGCCCGCACAGGCCACGTCCGAAGGAACGGTGCTCCCGCTGGTCACGCCGCTGCCTGCCGGTGCGCCGGATCGCACGCTGTTCGCGCCGAACGAACAGGTGCTCGGGTCGTACCTGATGATCCTCGCGCCGCTCGCGAACAGCGTGGTCGATGACGATCCGGAGCTCTTCGGCTGGATGGAGGATGGCTGGTGGCGCACCCCGAACGATCCGATCAACTCGCGGATCATGGAGCACGTCGCCACGCTCGCCTGGTTCCTCACGCACGAACGAACGTGGAACCCGTACTACCTCGACGCGAACCTCGAGGCCCGGCTGGATGCCGCTCTCGGCTACTACCTCTCCCTGCAGGGGCCGCGAGGAGCGTGGCCCGTGACCTACGAGTCGGAGTCACTGGCCACGACCGGCTTCGGCCTCGTCTCGCTCTCCCACACCTGCCGCGACCTCGCCTCGCTCGATCTGCTGCCCGCACGCCGCGGCGAGATGGCGACGGCGATGCGCGCCGCGGCAGCCTGGCTCATGAACACCTCCTACGCGCCGTGGAACCTCCCGATCCAGGTGCACAACCAGCTCGCGGGCGGCCTCGCGGGAGTGGGCCATGCCGCGACGGTGCTCGAGGACCCCTCGATCTCCACTGACCTCGCCGACCGGATCGCGTACTTCATCGAGCACAGCCAGGCGCCGGCCGGGTACTTCCACGAGCCGTTGGGCTTCGACTTCGGGTACAACTCCTCGGTCGCTCTGCCCGATCTCGGCGACCTGTACACCCAGACGCAGAACCCGCTGATCGTCGAGCACGTGCGGCGGTGGGCGGACTTCGCGCAGTACGTGCTGCTCCCCGAGCCCAACTCCAGCGGCTTCACGATCATGAGTCAGGCCTGCCTGCGCAATGCGGCGAACGTGCATGCGGTCCGACCGGATGACGACCTCGACCGCGCGGCACTGGCGCGCGTGTTCGTGGACGAGGTGCCGCTGCTCGCACCCCTGCACTCCCCTGCGGAGCACAAGATCACCGCGCGAGCGGCATGGAGCGGCGACCCCACCGCCGTCGAGCCCCGCGCCAAAGGTGACACCTCGCCACGTCTCTACGACCATGTCCCCAAGGCCCCGGACAACGTCGACGCCGCGGCCCGCGACGCGGTGCTCGCCGGATGGCGTCCTGTGGCCGAGAGCGCCTTCACCGAGCACCGCGAGGGCACGATCGACCAGCAGCTCCTGTTCGTGCGTCGACCCGGCTACTACCTCGCGAGCCTGGCGGGGGTGCGCGGCGGAGATCGGGCACGGTCCGGTCCCGGACTGTTCTGGCACCCGGTTGCCGGCAGCATGATCGCGAGCTTCAACGGCCTGGCCGATGACCACTGGAGCACGGTCGTCGACGGCGGCTACGACGTCGGCCTGACGAACCAGCCCGTTACCTATCACGACGGGCTCGATGGCAACGCGCCCGTGATCCCTGCCGCCGATCTGAGCGCGCACACCGGCGCGTTCACGGCCCGGTACGTGGGTGGTGCCGGCACGGTGACCACGGACGTGACCCACCTGGGCGACGGCGTGGTGAGAACGGTCTCCGCTGGCGGCTCCGCCGTCGAGATGGTGCCGTTGCTCGTCCGCGAGGGCGATGCTTTCGCCTTCTCGGACGGCACCACCGCCGGGCTGGAGGACACCGTCAGCACCACGGCTACCTGGTTCGCCGTGACGCGCGGGAGCATCCGCCTCCAGGTCGCGTGGGACCACGAGCTCGAGGTCAGCGTGACCGCGACAGGGCGCCGCTACTTCCCGGAACGCACCCACACGCACGCCATCCT
>NZ_JBMDXJ010000091.1:0-10517 GCF_048594945.1 Pseudactinotalea sp.
AGTAGCTGCTGTACTCGGCGAACCAGAAGCTGTCCTTCGGGATGGCCAGCTGGTTCGCCTCGGCGGTGCCGTAGCTCACCGCCTGCAGGATCGCTTCCCTGTCGATCGCGTACGCGATCGCCTGCCGTACCCGTACATCGCTCCACGCGTCCCTCGCCTGGTTGAGTGCGAGGTACCAGTAGTCGCTCGACGGCGTGATCCCCACCGTGAGGCCCTCGTCGCCTTCCAGCTCACTCACCTGTTGCGGCGGCACCACGTCGGTCCAGTCGATCTCGCCCGAGCGCAGCGCTGCGAGCGCCGTGGACGGCTCGGAGATGAACTGGTACTCCACGCCGCCGAGGGTGGGAGCGCCGCCCCAGTAGTCGGGGTTGGCGGTCAGGGTGATGTGGTCGCCGCTGCTGTACTCGGTGAGCGAGAAGGGGCCGGTCCCGATCGGCTTGGTCTGGATGTCGCCGGAGGTCACGTTGGCCTCCTGCACGATCGCGAGGCCCTTGAAGCCGCCGAGACTGGAGAGGAGGTTGGGGGTGGGCGCGCCGACCGTGATCACCACGGTGGCCTCATCGGGCGCCTCGATGCCGGTGACGGCGCCGAACTTCCAGGCGTTCGAGAGCTCCTCGTCGATGATCCGGTTGAACGTGTAGACCACGTCGTCGGCGCTGAAGGCGCTGCCGTCGTGCCAGGTGACGCCCTGCCGCAGCGTGAAGGTCCACGTCAGTTGGTCCTCGCTGACCTCCCACGACTCGGCGAGCGCCGGCTGCATCTCCAAGCTCTCGTCGGGCTGCACGAGGGTGTCGAACACGTTCTCGAGCACCTGGAAGGAGAAGTACGCGGAGGTCTTGTTCGGGTCGAGCTGGTCGGGCTCACCACCGATCGCGGCACGGAGCACCGCACCTGAGGCGCCGCCCTCAGCACCCTCGTCGCCGCCGTCGGTGCCGTCGAGGTCGACTCCCTCACCGGTCGAGCACGCCGAGACGATCGCCCCGGTGGCCGCCAACATGACCCCGCTGACAAATGTGCGTCGCTTCATCGTGACTCCCGTGTGGTTTCATTCTGATGATGTTCCATTCATTATGGGAGCATAGACGTCCGGCCACAACAGATTCGTCCAGCCGTAACTCAAACGTCACACAGATCCAGCCGAACCGATCCCGGGGGAACTCGCATGACCTTCACGCTGCTGGCCGCCGATACCCGCAGCGGCATGCTCGCGGCGGCCACGGCGAGCAGGTCGCTTGCCGTGGGCAACGCCGTGATCGCGATCGATCCGGCCGCGGGAGCGGTGGCGAGCCAGGCGTGGACCAACCGGTCGCTGCGAGCGCGGATGCTCACGGCGCTGGCCGACGGGCTGCATCCAGCGGAGGTCATGGCTGCCGTGCCGACCTGGGACGAGGAGCCCGAGAGGCGGCAGGTCGCTGCCCTGCTGCCGAGCGGCGAGGCCGACAGCCGTACCGGGACAGCCACCAGCCCGTGGGCCGGCGCCGTGGTGCGCCGGGGCCTGGTCGCGCTGGGAAACCTGCTCACCGGCCCCGAGGTGCTCGCGGCCATGGTCGAGGCCTACGAGGCGGAGGCCGAGCACACCGCGGGCGCGTCCGCGGCTGCGGGCGTGCAGGCGCGACGTGTGCTCATCGCGATGCAGGCCGGTGAGGCAGCCGGCGGCGACCGGCGCGGACGCCAGAGTGCCGCCGTGATGGTCGCGCGGGTTCGTGAGCACCGGCAGCACCCGCCCGACCTCGACCTCGACCTCCGCGTCGACAACGCCGAAGACCCGCTCGCCGAGCTGGCTCGACTGGTCGAGCTCAGCGTTCGAACGGGCTGACCGCTCCCAGCACGACCGTGGGCACGTCCGTCCCGTTCGCCCACCAGTGCGGCGCCGAGCACACATAGGTCGCGGAGTCGCCGGGGGCCAGCTCGACGCGTTGCTCACCGTGGATGACCACCAGCCGCCCCTCGAGCACGGTCACCACCTCGGTGCCGATGTGCCGGAACGGGCGGCCCTCGTTGGTGAACCCCACCGGCAGCGTCGAGCGGATCAACTGCAGCGTGGACTCCCCGCGAGGCGTCAACAGCTCGCGCTGGACCTGCTCCGCGGCAGCGAGAGTCGGCTCGGGCGGGATCGCGTAGATCGAGGCCGCCCGCACCACCGCCAGGTCCGACGCCGGCTCCTCCAGCAGCTGACTGATCGTGAGCCCGAGCGCAGCCGCGATCTTCGACAGCGTGCCCAGCGACGGGTTGCCCATTCCCCGCTCGAGCTGGCTGACCAGGCCCAGGCTCACACCGGCACGCTGCGCGAGCTCGGCGATCGAGAGGTCGAGGCGCTTCCGCGCCGCCTTGACCGTGGCCCCCAGCCCGGCAACCTGGACGGACTCGTCGTCGGCAGGGTTCGGCAGGTCGGCCATCCGCCGAGCCTATCGAGCACATTGTCCACAGGTGCGGCCTGATGCACCGCTGTCCACAGCACCCCCGAGTGGCGGTGGCGCGGCCGGCCGCGTTGGGTGTGGGCTCGGGACATGGTTGGTTCCCGGTTCGGATCCGTGGTGGGCGCGCTCGCTGTCGCGACCGCGCTCGCTCTCACGCTCACAGCCCCGCGGGCGCCCGACGGCGGGACCTCCGTGGTCTCGCAGCCCACCGTGGTCTCAGGGCCAGGTGAGCAGACGGGACCGTACTCGATGCCGCTGGAGGGCGAGGTGGTCGCGCCGTTCGACCCACCGGAGGCTCCGTGGGGTGCCGGTCACCGGGGCGTCGACATCGCCGGCACTTCGGGGTCGGTGATCCTGGCTGCTGCTGGCGGGGTGGTCGCCTTCGTGGGCGTAGTGGTCGATCGACCGGTGATCTCGGTCGACCATCCCGATGGCATCCGGACCACCTACGAGCCGGTGACGGCGCTGGTCGAGGTCGGCGACGCCGTCGCCCGAGGTCAGCCGATCGGCACCCTGGTGCTCGACGGGTCCCATTGCGCGCCGGCCGCGTGCCTGCACTGGGGAGCGCGCATCGGCGAGCGCTACATCGACCCTCTGTCGCTCCTGTCCGAGGCCGTCATCCGGCTGTATCCGATCACGGGACAGGTCACCGCCGCCCCACGCGCGGTCGGTGGATGGGCGGGGGACGGGGCGGTCAGCGGACGAGAGGGGGCTCATGCGCGCGGGTGGGCCTGGGTGAAAGCCGCACGCAGGCGCTCGGAGCTGATGTGGGTGTAGCGCTGGGTGGTGGCCAGTGAGGCGTGGCCGAGCACCTCCTGCACCGAGCGCAGGTCGGAGCCGCCCTCGAGCAGGTGGGTCGCGGCGGAGTGCCGAAGACCGTGCGGGGCGAGGTCGCGCACTCCCGCGAGCGCGGTCAGCTGGTGCACGGTCTCGCGGAGCTGGCGCACGTCGAGCCGGCCGCCGCGGACGCCGAGGAACAGTGCGTCTGGGCTGGTGGGTGTGGCGAGGTCGGCACGGGCCGCCAGCCATGCCTGTACGGCCTTCGAGGCGGGGAGCCCGAACGGCACCATGCGCTCCTTGCCGCCCTTGCCGAGCACCCGGACGAGGCGTTGCTGCAGGTCCACATCGGCGAGGTCGATGCCCACGAGCTCGGACACGCGCACACCGGTGGCGTACAGGAGCTCCAGGGCGGCCCAGTCGCGCAGATGTGCGGGTTCGGCGTCGTCGGCACGGGTGCGGGCGACGTCGAGCATCGCGGCGGCCTCGTCAACGGCCAGCACGGTGGGGACCACGTTGTCCGGGCGCGGCGCGAGCAGGCGCAGCCCGGGATCGGTGGCCAGGCGTCCGGTCCGGTTCGCCCACGCCGTGAACGCGCGCGCGGCGGCTGAGCGCCGAGCGAGCGTCGAGCGAGCCATGCGTCTGCGCGACTGGTCGGCCAGCCAGGCGCGCAGGGCGGTCAGGTCGAGCGCAGCGAGGTCGCTCGTCTCGACAGCCGCACCTGGTTGCAGCGGCAACGTGACCAGCAGCTGGGCGGCGTCCCCGAGGTAGGCGCGCACGGTGTGCGGCGACATCCCGCGCTGCGCTTCGAGATAGCCGGCGTAGGCGTGAAGCAGTTCCTCGTCACCCGGACGGGACTGCTCGGCCTCCGCTTCGGTCATCACACCACGGTGTCAGATGGGCTGCTGCCGTGGTGTCACGGACACGCGAACGCCTCGATCCGATCACGGGATGTACTGATCGATGGCCGACCGGTTCAGCGGCGGCTGAGCAGATACGTCGCGGTGTGCGCAACGGCCGGGTCCGAGTCCGCGGTGAGATCGGTCAGCGTGCTGACCGCCAACGGACCGGGCACGTCTGCGAGCGCGGCGGCCAGGCGCGGGCGTGGCGCACCGCTCTCGCGTGCCAGCGCGCCCGCGAGAGCCGTCGCCACCTCCTCGTCGCATCCGTGCTCGGATGCGAGCGCGCCCAGAACATCGGAGGCGTCCACGTCACGTCGCCCCTCGACCACGAGCGAGATCAGGCCCGGGATCGCATCCGCCTCGCCGAGCGAGCCACGCGCGAGCAGGGCGCTCGTGCGCACCACAGGATCGTCGTGCTCGAACGCCGCGGCGAGTGCCGTGGTCGCGGCGGGTGATCCGATCTTCGCCAGCGCCGCCACGGCGCGATGTCGCCGCGCGGCCTGAGGCGAGTGCAGCGCCTCCGTCAACGCGTCCACCCCGCTGTCGCCGGCTTGCGCCAGCGCCCAGTCGAGCGTGCCGGCCACGTTGACCTCGGGCTCGTCGAGCACCGCCTCGGCGAGCGCGGCGGCGTCGTGCCCGTCGAGCGCGAGTGAAAGAGCGAGCCTCTGGCGCGCCCGCGGATCGTCGGCGTCCAGGCCTCGCAGCAGGCCGATCGTGCGGAGCACGTCCGACCAGGCAGCGGGGTCGCTCGCCTTGACCCAGCCGAGCCTGCGGAGCAGCTCCCGATCCTGTTCCAGGCGGCTGCGGGTGCCGGCGATCAGCTGCTCCACCATCGCAGCGGGGTCGAACGTGAGGTCATCCAGCACGTCGCGGATCTCGATCAGGCTCAGACCGAGCGACCGCAGCCCCTCCACGTGGAACAGGCGCTGCAGGTCCTCGTCCGTGTACTCCCGGTAGCCGCCCGAGGTTCGATGACTCGGCGTCACAAGACCGACCCGGTCGTAGTGGCGCAGCATCCGGGCACTGATCCCGGACTGCTGCGCCACCTCACCGATCAACATCCGCGTGCACTCCGCTCAGGACACCGTGGGTGATGCGAGCAGCGCGACCGTGCGTCGGGCGTCCTCGATCGCGGCGTCGAAACCTTCGTCCGGGTCCTCGATCAGCCGCAGCGTGGCGGTGGCGTGCGCGGCCACCTCCGGGTCCGCGTGGCTCCGGGCACCTTCGAGGACCGCCATGCCGGCGTCCCCCAGCTGGCCGAACGCACGGCTGAGACTGAGCCGGACGTCCCGGTCACCGCGGCCGAGCTGGGTCGCAAGCACCACGGCGAGCGCTCCCTCGGATCCCGTGGGTACGAGCCCGGTCGCGGCCCGCCACGCGGCCCGGGCAACCTCGTCGTCAGCGTCACGGAGCAACGCCTCGGTGATCGCCGGCCACGTCTGTGGCTCTCCGAGCTTGGACAGGGTGTGCAGCGCCTGGCTTCGCGCCTGTGCCACCTCGGAGCTCAGCTCGAGCAGCACTTGCGCGACCGTGCCCTCACGGTCGGCGCGCGTCAGCGCCCAGGTGAGCATGTCCCGCACGTAGAAGTCGGGCTCCACCGCGCAGCGGCGCACGAGCGCCTCGACGTACTCCGGCCGCGGGTTCGTGCCGGCGTGCAGCGCCGCCCGCAGGCGCGTCGAGGCGTCGCCTGCGGCCAACGCCGTTGCCACCTGCTCGGCGAGTCGCTGCTCGGTGAGTCGCCGGTCGTCGGAACGCTGCTCGTCCGTGTGCTGCTGGGTCATCTCGACCACCTCCAGGACCCAGCAGACACCCTGTCACAGTGTCAAGGTCAAGTCATCACGATGCTGCCTCCTCGCGTGCGCGCCGCCAGCCCGTTCCAGTGCGCTGCACCTTGCCGACCATCTCGAGCATCCCGAGCGCGGCGAGCGTCTCGGTGGCCGACAGGCCGCTGGCCCGCACGAGGCTGTCCACCTCGGCGGCCGCCCGAGCCGGCATCGCATCGAGCACGCGCGCCTCCTCCTGATCGAGGTCGTCAAGCAGTCCCGGCTGCGCGTAGGGCGCCTCCGCCACCGGCTCGAGCCCGGCCGTGAGCTCGAGCACCTCGCCCACGTCGCAGACGCACACCGCCGTGCCCTCGCGCATCAACCGGTGGCACCCCGCCGAAGCGGCCGAGGTCACCGGACCCGGCACGGCGCCGACCGGCCGCAACAGCTCTGCCGCGTGCCGGGCGGTACTGAAGGCACCCGAGCGCCACGCGGCCTCGACCACCACCGTGGCCTCCGACAGTGCCGCGATCAATCGGTTCCGTGCGAGGAACCGCTGCCGCATCGGGGAGGTGCCCGGCGGCGCCTCCGAGACCACGGCACCGCACTCGATCACCTGCTCCAACAACTCCACGTTGTCCTTCGGGTAGAGCCGATCCAGCCCGCCCGCCATCACGGCCAGCGCCGGACCGCCCTCGGCCACGGTGGCGTGGTGCGCGGCGGCGTCGATACCGAACGCCCCACCGGAGACCACGGCCACGCCGCGGCTCGCGAGCCCGACACCGAGCTCGCGGGCCACATGCTTGCCGTAATTGGTGCACGAACGGGCACCCACGAGCGCGACCGCGCGCCGCGTCATCGCCGCCAGCTCCGCCGACCCGAGAACATAGAGACACATCGGGCGGGTGTCCCCCAGGTCATCGAGGCGCCTCGGCCAACGTGGGTCGTCGGGCAGCAACACCCTGCCGCCGAGTCGCCGCATCACCGCGAGCTCGCGGCGCGGGTCCAGGCCGTTCAGGCGCGGGCGCCACCGCGCGGCAGCAGCGCCCCAGCCCACGTGGGGCGGCACGCCGGGCGGCTGCAACGACTCCGACCGCACCCAGTCGAGCGCGGCGACCGGCCCGATCGCCCGCACGAGCGAGCCCGCCACGTGCTCACCCGGCTCGGCGATACGGCTCCACGCCACGGTGGCGAGCAGCAGGTCAGTGCCGTCGAACCTCAGTCGCTCAGCCATGGGTCCCTCCTGCCCGTAATGAGACCGCGGTGGCGAGGTCGGACGCCGCGGGCGCATCCCGCTCCCCCAGGTCAGCGAGCGTCCACGCCAGCTTGATCACCCGGTCGAGCCCGCGCAGGCTGAGCCGCCCGGAGTCGCGCAACTGGTCGAGCCGTCCCACCAGCTCCGGTGCGCGCTGCCGCGTGACCTCGCGCAACCACGGTCCCGGGACCTCGCCGTTCACACGCCACGGTGTGCCGTCGAGGCGGGCGGCCGCACGATCACGCGCAGCCTGCACCCGTGCCGCGACCACCGAGCTGCGCTCCCCCACCGGCGCGGCGCGGAGCACGCCGGCCGCCAGATCCGGCACCTCCACGCGGATGTCGACACGGTCCAACAACGGACCGCTGAGTCTGGACATGTACCGGCGCCGCGCGATCGGCGTGCACACGCAATGCATCCCCTTGCCGCTCGCGCGCCCGCACGGGCACGGGTTCGCGGCGAGGACGAGCTGGAACCGAGCCGGGTACCGCGCGCTCCCGCGGGAGCGGTGCAGCACCAGTTCGCCGTGTTCCAGCGGCTGTCGCAGCGTCTCGAGCACCCGCGGCTGGAACTCGGGTGCCTCGTCCATGAACAGCACTCCCCGATGGGCACGCGAGGCCGCACCCGGCCGCGGCAGCCCGGAGCCGCCGCCGATGATCGAGGCCGGTGTCGCTGTGTGGTGCGGGTTCTCGAACGGGGGCCGCTGCACCAGCCCGTCCCGGGCGTCGAACGTGCCGGCGATCGAGTGCAGGCTCGTCACCTCGACCGCCTCCGCCGGCGTGAGGTCGGGCAGCAGACCCGGCAGCCGCGCCGCGAGCATCGTCTTGCCGGTACCCGGCGGGCCGTGCAGCAGCAGGTGGTGACCGCCGGCGGCGGCGATCTCCAGCGCCAGCCTGGCCTGTTCCTGGCCCAGCACGTCCGCGAGGTCGAGCCGGTCGGCCGCCGAACGCGGCGCCGGGCTCGGCTCCACCTGCTCGAGGACGCCCGGTGCCACCGGGTTGACGTCAGCACCGTAGGACCGCGCCAGCTCGGCGAGGTGCCTGACGGCCGTCACCTCGGCTCCCGGCACGAGCCGTGCCTCGGCCTCGTTGGCCCACGGCACCACCACGCGCGGCCGGCCGGCGGCCACTGCTGCGGCCACGGCGGGCAGCACGCCGCGCACGGGGTGCACCCGCCCGTCGAGGCCGACCTCCCCCACGTGCACGCGACCGGCTCCCCGGCCGGCGCGGGTCTTGCCGTCGGCGGCCAGGATCGCCACTGCGATGGCCAGATCGAACCCGGACCCCGCCTTCGGCAGCTCCGCCGGCGTGAGGCCGACCGTGATCCGCATCGTGGGCCAGGCGATCCCGCACGAGGAGATCGCCGCGCGCACGCGCTCGCGCGCCTCTCCGAGTGAGGTGTCCGGGAGCCCGACGATCCGAAAAGCGGGCAGCCCCGAGGCCAGTTGCGCCTCCACCTCCACCACGTTGCCCTCGAGGCCCACGAGCGACACCCCGAGCGTGCGCCCCAGGCTCATCCGCCCACTCCCTCGATGTGCTCCACCAGCGGCCGCTCACCGCGCCGCTGCAGGACTGCGATCACGTCGATCCGCATCCCAGAGGCGTGCACCTCGTGCGTCTCGACCCACGCGCCGGCCAGCCGACGCAACCGGGCGAGCTTCGCCCGGGTGACGGACTCGGCCGGGTGCCCGAACGCCGTCGACGTGCGGGTCTTGACCTCCACGAACGCGAGCACGTCACCGTCGAGCGCCACGATGTCCAACTCGCCGATCGGGCAGCGCCAGTTCGCGTCGAGAATCTCGAGCCCTTTGTGCGTGAGCCAGGTGCGGGCGAGCTCCTCGCCCGAACGGCCCACCGTGTCCTTCGTCGCCATACGACCACCTCCACGAGGCACGATTGCGCAGCCGCAGGCACGCCCGCATCGCCCGGGAGGGGGTGCTGTGGATGACGGTGCATCGGCCTGCATCTGTGGACAGCGGCCGCTCCGGTTGGCCGTTGGCACTCGCCCCGCGGGGCTGGTGTGCCGTTTGTGTCAGTTCTTCAACGCCATCTGCCCACGACCGGGGGCCACGTGCCGTTGATGTCACTTCCTCAACGCCGTGCGTCGCCCACGGCCCGGCCCGAGCCCGCTTCGGCGTGACTCAGGTGCCATATCGGCACGCCAATCACGCCACCGTGGCCATCGGCGTGATTGCGGTGCCAAAATGGCATGCCAATCACGTGGGGGCTGCCCCCCGGCGTCCTCGGCGGACGGCCCTATGGCGCCGGACTCGCAGCCTTTCTAGCGTCGAGTCATGATCTCGACGGCCCAGGGGCGTGTCTCCCAACTCCGGATCTGCTGCGCGGCACCCGGCACGAGTGCGGGCGGCGTTGCGTCCGCTCGAAAGCCAAACCCGGGCGTCCTTCGCGAACGCGCCTTGCCATCACCCGCGCCTGGCACCGCTCTCGACGACCCGGGCGCCGGGAGGCACGCCCCGGCTCACGAGCCGCCACCGGCGCAGCATCGTCCCTCGCCGCTGGGTCTTCCGCTCGCTGCGGTGGTTCCGCTCGCCGCGCTCGCGATGCCGCGCGCCGTGGCGCACGACCTCGGCCTCGTCGCGCCCGGGACGGCCGCGAACACTGCGCTCACACTGGGACCGATGGTCGTGTGGGTCCTGGTGGCGGTGCTGCTCTCACGCCGACCGCTCGCCACGCTGCTCGCCGCCGGCACCGGGTATGGGGTGCTGCTCGGCTTGATGCACAATCTCGCGTGGTCGACCGCGTGGGGTGGCGACCCACCGCGGCTCGGCGGCAGCCTGGCAGGCGCGTGGCCACCGGCCACGGAGGAGCTGCTGATGCGTGGCGCCACCGGGCTCAGCAGCCTCGCGATCGGCACAGTGCTCGGCCTGGTCGTCGGCGCGCTGGCGTGGGGGATCCAGGAGCTTGCGCGCCGCTACGGCGTGCGCCTCCCGCTGACTACTGGGGCATCTCCAGCTCGGCCTTGGCGAGCTCCTCGACGTTGACGTCCTTGAACGTCACCACCCGCACGGTCTTGACGAACCGGGCCGACCGGTACACGTCCCACACCCATGCGTCGTTCAGCGTCAGCTCGAAGAACACCTCGCCGCCGGCCGACCGCACCTGCAGGTCCACCTGGTTGGCGAGGTAGAACCGCCGCTCGGTCTCCACCACGTAGGAGAACAGCCCGACGACGTCCCGATACTCCCGATACAGGGCGAGCTCGGCGTCGGTCTCGTAGTTCTCGAGATCCTCAGCACTCACGAGACCATCATGCCCCTTCGAGACCAGCCCTGGCTCCGCCGTCGACATCGAGGGATGCTCTGATCAATGGGGGCCGTTCGCGAGCGGTGTTCAGGTGCGTTCATCGCAAGGCCGAGGAGGGAGCGATACCGGGGTTGTATCGC
>NZ_JBMDXJ010000092.1:0-21299 GCF_048594945.1 Pseudactinotalea sp.
CCGGCGTTCTCCATCTGGTCGGTGATCTACCTCGGGCTGGCCGCTTACGTGGTGTGGCAGTGGATGCCGGCGAACGCCGTGACCGAGCGCACCCGTCGGACCGGCTGGCTCATCGCGCTGTCGATGCTGCTCAACGCGACCTGGCTGCTCGTGACGCAGCAGGGCTGGATCTGGGCGAGCGTCGTCGTCATCGCGCTCCTCATGGTCGTGCTGGGACGCATCCTCGTCGGGTTGGCCGGTCGGCCGGCCCGGTCGACGGCGGAGCGGGTCGTTGTCGATGGGACGTTCGGCTTGTACGCGGGCTGGGTCGCGGTCGCGACCTGTGCGAACGTGACGGCGGCGCTCGTCGACTCCGGCGTCGAGCTCCCCGGGGCGGCAGGGGAGTGGGTCGGTGTGCTCGTGCTCGGCGTCGCTGTGGCGGTCGCTGCGCTGTTGGCCCATCGTGTCGGTGGCAGGCTCGCGGTCGCCGCGGCCATGGCCTGGGGGCTGGCATGGATCGCGATCGGGCGACTCACCGACCAACCGGCCTCGACCGTCGTCGGGGTGGCAGCGAGCGCCGCGGCGCTCGCGGTGGTCACGCTCACCGTCGTCGCGCGAATCCGCCGCGCACGTCCTTCGCTGGGATCCTCCTGAGTGTCGCTCACCCGGCCAGTCGGCTCGGAGTGGTTCAGTAGAACCCGTCAGGTGTGCCTTCAGACACGCCTGGGTAGGAGGCCATAGACAGATGGCGACCCGTACGTCTTCCCCCGCACGGACCGCCGCACCAGGACGCAAGACCAGCACGACGACGAAGGCTGCCAAGACAGGCAAGTCACCGTCGTCTTCCTCGCGTTCCGGTCAGCGGAAGCCCACCAGCAGACCGCCCGCGCGGTCGGACAAGCCTGCGCTCCCGGTGCGGATGCTCAAGGGCATCTGGATGGGGGCCGCACACGTCGCAGGAGGGACCGCTCGCAGCGTGGGTAGCAGCGCCAAGAACCTCGACCCCGCACACCGCCGCGACGGCGTCGCCTTCCTGCTGCTCGGCTTGGCCGTGGTGGTCGCCGTGCGCGAGTGGTTCGGCCTCTCCGGCACGGCCGGAGAGATCATCCACGCCGGCATCGCCGGCGCCGTGGGCATGCTCGGCATCGTCGTGCCGGTGATCCTGCTCTTCTTCGCCATCCGGCTCATGCGTCACCCGGATCGTCCCGAGGTGAACGGCCGCATCTCGATCGGGCTCGCCGCCATCACGACGGCGATCGCCGGGTTCCTCGCCGTGGCCAACGGCCTCCCTGACCCGCCTGCGTGGCAGCAGGTCTTCGATGCTGGTGGTCTCCTCGGCTGGGTCGCGGCCAACCCGCTGTCGACGGCGCTGACGGTCTACGTGACCGTGCCGGTGCTGGTGCTGCTGCTGATCTTCGGCCTGCTGGTGGTCACGGCCACGCCGGTGGCGGCCATCCCGCAGCGGTTCCGGCAGGGGCTCGACTGGATCAGCGGCAAGGACGTCGACGACGACGAGCCGGATGCTGCCCCGGAAGCGGAGCTCGAGGCGGCCGAGCGCCCGGCGAAGAAGCCGCGCAAGAGGAAGGCGGACAAGGCGCCCGAGATCGAGCAGGGCTCGTACTCGGGCGACGAGGCGTTCGCCCACCCCGAGGACCGCGAGGCGCCGGTCGACGTCAGCGGTCTCACCGAGGTGATCGACGAGAAGCCGTCCAAGGACGAGCTCACGCCGCCGCCCACCAAGCCGTTGCCGCAGCGGGCGGAGCAGCTCACGCTGGCACCCGACCTCGTCTACACGCTTCCCAGTGACGAGGCGCTCGCGCAGGGCGCCCCGCACAAGACGCGTTCCGCCGTCAACGACCGCGTGGTCGAGGCCCTCACGGCCGTGCTGACCGACTTCGACGTGGACGCCCAGGTCACCGGGTTCACCCGCGGCCCCACGGTCACCCGCTACGAGGTGGAGCTCGGCCCGGGCGTCAAGGTCGAGCGGGTCACGGCGCTGAGCAAGAACATCGCCTACGCCGTCGCCAGTGCGGACGTGCGGATCCTCTCGCCGATCCCCGGCAAGAAGGCGATCGGTATCGAGATCCCGAACGCCGACCGCGAGACGGTCTCGCTCGGCGATGTGCTGCGCAGCGCGCCGGCGCGACGCAACGAGCACCCGATGGTCATCGGCGTCGGCAAGGATGTCGAGGGCGGCTACGTGGTCGCCAACCTCGCGAAGATGCCGCACATCCTGGTGGCCGGTGCCACAGGCGCCGGTAAGTCGAGCTTCGTGAACTCGATGATCACCTCGATCATGATGCGAGCCACGCCGGAAGAGGTCCGGATGGTCTTGGTCGACCCCAAGCGGGTCGAGCTGACGATCTACGAGGGAATCCCGCACCTGATCACGCCGATCATCACCAACCCGAAGAAGGCCGCCGAGGCCCTCGACTGGGTGGTGCGCGAGATGGATGCGCGCTACGACGACCTGGCGCAGTTCGGCTACAAGCACATCGACGACTTCAACGCCGCGATCCGTGCGGGCAAGGTCAAGCCGCTGCCGGGTTCGGAGCGGGTGCTCTCGCCGTACCCGTACCTGCTGGTGATCGTCGACGAGCTCGCTGACCTCATGATGGTCGCCCCGCGCGACGTCGAGGCTTCGATCCAGCGCATCACGCAGCTGGCTCGCGCGGCAGGCATCCACCTGGTGCTTGCCACGCAGCGCCCGTCGGTCGACGTGGTCACCGGTCTGATCAAGGCCAACGTGCCGTCGCGGCTGGCTTTCGCGACGTCGTCGCTCGCCGACTCCCGCGTGGTCCTCGACCAGCCCGGTGCCGAGAAGCTCATAGGCCAGGGTGACGCGCTGTTCCTCCCGATGGGGGCGAGCAAGCCGATGCGCGTGCAGGGTGCGTGGGTCAGCGAGTCCGAGGTGCACGCGGTCGTCACGCACGTCAAGGAGCAGATGCAGCCGACGTACCGCGAGGACGTCCAGGTCGCCACTGCCAAGAAGCAGGTCGACGAGGACATCGGCGACGACCTCGAGCTGCTGATCCAGGCTGCGGAGCTGGTGGTCTCGACGCAGTTCGGGTCCACGTCGATGCTGCAGCGCAAGCTCCGCGTCGGGTTCGCCAAGGCCGGGCGGCTCATGGATCTGCTCGAGTCCCGCGAGATCGTGGGGCCGTCGGAGGGGTCCAAGGCGCGGGACGTGCTCGTGCAGCCCGATGACCTACCCGCCACGCTCGCGATGCTTCGTGGCGACGGGCCGGGTCCGGCTCGTGGTGGTGACGACGACGGCGCCGAGGACGACGAGGACTGGTCGGCTCGTGAGGACGACCCGCCCGCCGCCGTCGAGTATCACGACGGCGACGACGAGGACGGCGAGTCCGAGGACGCCTGGGACCTCACCGACCGTCGGTGAGGTCGCGTCGGTAGCCGGTCGCGGTGACGCCGAGCATCGTGCGCATGTCGTTCGCGAGGTGGGCCTGGTCGGCGTAGCCGAGGTCGGCTGCGAGGGTGGCGAGGTCGGTCTCGGGCTGGGCACGCAAGGTCTCGGCTGCTTCTTGAATACGTCGACGGCGGATCATCGCCAAGGGCGGGAGGCCCACCCAGGTGTGTGCGAGCCGTTGCAGAGTGCGGGCTGAGACATGCAGTGCTGCGGCGGCCTGCGGCACGGTGCGGATGGTCGGATCGCCATCGAGCAGGTCGGCCATGCGGTTGGCGAGCAGGGCCTCTGGGCTGGGCTCGGGGAGTGTGCGCGTGAGCCAGTCCGTGAATGCGGCGATCGCCGCTGCGTGGCGGGTCTGCGGATCGGCGCTGCCCATCGCCTCGTGCACCCCTGAGGTGAGGTCTGGGGCTTCGAGGCGACGTTCATCGTCGACGAGCGCGGCCGGTCCGTTCATGCAGAGAACCGTGGCGGCGGGGTGCAGTAGCGCACCGACCGCCCAGCCGCGTCCGGTGAGGTCGCGGTGCGAGGCGCGGGTGGTGGGACCGGAGATCATCGTCCGATCGTGCTGCACCACGAGGTTGGAGGCGGGGTAGGCGATGACCTGCTGCCGTGAGGTGCGGCCCGGTTCGATGTCCCACTCGGGAATCCAGAACCACCGCACCCAGGGGCGCACCGGTTCAGGTGCGGGGACTCGGGTGAAGGTCGGCAGGCGAGCGGGGTAGAGGATGCCACGCCTGCTCGCGATCGGGTCGGGCTCCACGCCGAGCAGGTTACGTCGCACGTGTGACAGCGCCGCGTTGGCGCGAATCTCCAAGTCGTATGTGTCGGCGCGTCCGTAGCGTCGCGCACATGGACACAGAGCAGACCACCGCAGCGCACGGCACCTACACCGACCACGGCATCCCGAAGGGGAGCACGAGCCTGACCCCGTTCATCGCGGTGCCGCGGGCGCGGGAAGCGGTCGCGTTCTATCGGGACGTCTTCGGTGCGCGCGTCGTCGACGTGACCGAGATGGGTGGCGTGCTGGTCCACGCGGTGCTCGACCTGGGTAGCGGCCAGCTGCAGCTGGGCGAGCCGATGCCCGACTACCACCTCGTTCCGTCGCCCGCGGGCGACGACGACTGCTACTCCCTCGGCCTCTACTGCGAGGACGCCGACGCCGTGGTTGCTCGTGCCGAGGCTGCCGGCGCCACGGTGCGGGAGCCGCTGACCACGTTCGTCTCGGGGGACCGCTTCGCGAGCGTCCGCGACCCCTTCGGCGTGCGCTGGTCGATCATGACCCGCGTCGAGGACCTCTCGGAGGAAGAGAGCGCCCGCCGGGTCGCGGAGTGGGCGGCTCAGCAGGGCTGACGCGGGAACGAATCGCGCGCTCGATGCGCCGAACCGGCCGAGACAACCGGTTGCCACGGCACCGAGCGTGCGATTCGTTCCAGGAGGGCTTGCGCGCACGCCCGTGCTTCCATATCGTTTGTCGATAGCATCGAATAACGATAGGGGTGGCGGCGATGGCGAAGCGGGACACGCGGGTCAGAACGACGCTGCGGGCGCAGCAGCTCGTGTGGCTGATGGGGGTGTTTGCACTGCTGTGGGCGGTCCTCGCGGCGGTGGGGGCCGCCATCGCTTCGGTCCCGAGCATCGCCGGCCTGCCGCAGGTGGCATGGCTCGAGGAGACCGGCACGGTGATCATGAGACAGGGGGACCTGTCGCTGTGGGTGCGGTTGCTGTGTGCTGCACCGGCAGTCGTGGTGACCTGCGGTCTGGGTGTCTCGGCGCTGCTGCTCTCACCCGTCCTGGTATCGGTGGCCGGCGGCCGCTCGTTCGCCGGGTCCGCTGAGCGCAACCTGCGCCGCATCAGCGCGACGCTGATCGTCTCAGCGGTGATCAGTCTCCTGCTCGACTTTGCCGCCAGCTGGGTGCTGAGCAGGGAGGTGGAAGCGTTCCAGGTTGCCACGCAGGCGGTCGAGCCCGACTACGCGATCAGTTTCGGGCCGCACATCACGATCCCCTGGCTGCCACTTGCTCTGGGCATCATCGCCGCCGCATTCCGCTGGGTCATCCGCGATGGTGCCGCCCTGGAGAAGGAGGCCGAAGGTGTCATCTGATCGCGACACTGCTCCGCTCGGCCGACGGGCGAGCGGAGTGGTCCACGAGGCGAAGGGTCGCCGTCGATCAACGATGGGACCTGCGCGGCTGGTGTCGGTGCTCGGCGTGTTCGTCGCCCTGTCGGGGATTCTCGGCGCGGCCTCGATCATCTGGGGATGGGTCTGGATGACGAACGGGCCGAACTATCCGCGAGAGCTCGACTCGCTCCCGCAGCTGATCCAGTTCGACCAGACCGGCGACGCAACCATGACCGTGCTCGACTTGCCGGTCTGGGTGCGACTGCTGTCCGCTGCACCAGGCTTGGTGCAGGCACTCATGCTCGCCGGCGCCGCATTCCTGCTCATGCGTGTGCTGGTGGAGATCGGCGACGGTCGGTCCTTCAGTCTTGCCATCCAGCGTCGACTTGGTCGCATCGCGCTGCTGCTCGTCGCCGGTTCGGTCGCGGTGACCGTCCTCGACATCCTCGCGATCTGGCGAATCTCGTTCGAGACCTGGGTCTTCGCCGAGAGCGTGCGAGCGGAAGGGGGGCGGACGTCGACGAGCATGGGCACCGAACTGCCCGTGATCACGTGGTTGCCGCTCGCGCTAGGGTTCGTCGCCTTCGCGCTGCGGTGGGCTTTCAAGGATGGCGCCCAGCTCGAAAAGGAGGTCGAGGGTGTTATCTGAATCATCCGGCGCCTTCCGGGAGGGGCCGGCAGCCGCGCGCATTGAGGCGGCACGGACTGCAGCGTGGCTGATCAGGTTGCTCGCCGTGGCCAACGGGATCAGAGCGCTTTGGCGTGCCGTCGCGATCGTGAGCGCCTCGGGAACGGGCGGCGAGCGCGCCGACGTCTCGGTCGGTCTGACCGACCTCGCACAGGTCGTGACTGCGGTCACCCGGGGTGACGTCCCGGTCGGGGTGGGCGACCTGCCCTGGTATACACGGCTCTTGTGCGCGGCACCAGAGGTGATACATGCCGCCATGCTGTTGGTGGCCGCGTTCCTGATGATCGCTGTCCTTCGTGAGGTGGCCCAGGGGCGGTCGTTCAGCGGTCGCGCGCGACGCAATCTCGCGGCAGTGAGCATCGTTCTGACAGTCGGCAGCGCTGTCTTCTTCGTGCTCAACGCTGTTGCGGCCGAGGTCCTCAAGGTGTCGGTATGGGGCCTCGGAGTGACGTGGGTCGAGCTCGATATCCAGACATTCAGCGTTCCCGTGCTTCTCGTGGCGCTGGGCCTGCTCGCGTTCGCCTTCGTCTTTGCGCTGCGGGATGGCGCAGGCCTCGAGAAGGACGCCGAAGGTGTCATCTGACGAGCCGGACCACCGCGTGGTCTGTCACCTTGACCGGCTGCTGGAGCAGCGGGGGATGACGCTCGCGGCGCTCGCGGAGGCCACCGGCATCACGGTCGTCAACCTGTCGGTGCTCAAGAACGACCGCGGGCGGGCGATCAGGTTCACCACGCTGACCGCGATCTGCGACGCGCTCGCCGTGACGCCGGGAGACCTCTTCTCGGTCGGCCCTCGCTGACTGGTGGTGGCGCGTTCACGCTGCGGGCGGCTCGACCTGGAATCCCTCGAAGGCCTTGGCCGGTCCGCCCTGTGCTGAGGAGATGGCGCGCTGCAATCGCACCGGCAGCCTTGCCCAGACCCGCAGGATCCATGCTGAGGTGGCCACCTGCGCCCGCGAGGTGCGTAGGCCCGACTGCATCAGCTTCGGAGCCATCTGCTGGAACGCCTGGACCGGCTCAGCGAGTCGACGTTCGTAGGCAGGGAACGCCACCACGGGGTCGCCGCCGGCGCGGGCCAACTCTTGGGCGAACAGATAGGCACCGAGCACCGCCAGGCTCGTGCCTCCTCCGATCGCCGGCCCCGGTGAGTAGCCCGCATCGCCGACCAGGGCCACCCGTCCGAGCGACCACGTCGGCATCCGGACCTGGCTGATCGTGTCGACGTAGAGGTCGTCCGAGTGCTCCATGCGCTCCAGCAGGTCGGGGAGCAGCCAGCCCGATCCCGAGAACGCGGCCCGCACCGCTCGCCGCTGCGCCTCGGTGTCGCGACGAGAATGGCTGCCTGCGGGTCCACGCCACAGCAGCACCACGCGCGTCTGGCCGGTCTGCCGCACCGGATAGACGACGGACAGTCGATCGACCTCTGCATACGTTCTCGTTGTGCCGGGCGGGCCCAGCTCGTCCGGCGTGCTCCCCGTGACGCTGAAGACCGCGACGTGGCCGCCGAGATCGTGCAGGAACTCTTCCTCAGGACCGAACGTCAGACGCCGCACATTCGAGTGCAGCCCGTCGGCGCCGACCACGAGGTCGAACCGACGTGGTGCGCCCCGCTCGAACGTGACGTCGACGCCGTCGGCGTCAGTCTCGATCGACGTGATCGAGTCCCCGAACATGTACTCGACGCCGTCACGGGTGTGCTCGTGGAGGATCCGGACGAGCTCCCCGCGCATCACCTCCACATGCCTGTCCGCCATGCCGGCAGCGAGCCGGGCGACGTCGACCTCCACCGTCGCGCGTCCCGGCCGCTCCCACCAGAGGTCCTCGCTGTGCGTCCGGGCGGCCTCGATCGCAGGCAGCACGCCCGCCCACTCGGCGATGTCGACCGCGGGACCGAACAGGTCGACCGCATGCCCGCTGAGGGCAGTCCGCGCGCCCGCCGTCCGCTCGACAACGGTGACGTCCAGGCCGGCGCGGCGTAGCCAGTGAGCGAGCATCGGTCCGGCGACCGAGGCTCCCGATATCAGGACGCGGTGTGCCATCGGCTCGTTCCTCCTCCGGTCGCGACGTGGCGAGTTTTACTTATCAGTAAGTAGAACGTGAGGTTAGCATCTTTCTACTGACCGGTCAGTAGACGGCTACCATCGCTCGCATGGCTACCCCGGCACGCGCCCGGCGAACGTCGGATACCCGTTCCCGGATCCAGGCGGTCGCCCTGGAGCTGTTCACATCCGCCGGGCTGGAGCGCACGAGCCTCCAGCAGATCGCGGACAGGCTGGGGCTCACCAAGCCCGCGCTCTACTATCACTTCGCCTCGCGCGATGAGCTCGTGCTGAGCCTGCTGCAACCCTTCGTCGACGACATCCAGGAGTTCCTCGGTGCGCAGCAGTCCGGTCCCCGCGGCGGAGACCGCACCGCGTTCCTCGAGTCCTACGTCGACCTGCTGCTACGTCATCGCGACGTGAGCCGGCTCATCGTCCAGGAGCCCGCGGCCCTCGACTCGGTCGGCGTCGGCACGATCGTGGAGTGGCGCTATCGGCTGATCGCGCTGCTCGTCGGCGCGGACGCCGATCCGGCAGATCAGATCCGTGCCACGGTCGCCGTCGGCGGCCTGGCCGACTGCACGGTGATGTTCCCCGACACGCCGCCCGCAGAGCTCCGCCGTGCCGCCGTGGCGGCAGCGGCGGGCGCCCTCGGGGAGTGAACGGAGGGCCTGCGCCGGTCACGGCACCCGCGGCACCACTGTGGGCTGATCGCCCGTGGGTTCCGACGGCGCGCCGAGCAACGGGAACTCTGCCCCCGTCGACTCACCCATGATCGCCTCGACCTCGCCCAGCCGCTGCTGCAGCGTGGACTCCGACAGCGCCAGGATCCCCGGACGGTCACCGTTGACAAGATCCAGCAGGGGATAGGCGCGCTGCTGGCCCACCCGGTCGACCGTGATCGGGGTCCAGGTCAGCCTGGTCACGCGCGCTGGGCCCTCGGCCGGCTTCGACACGGCCGCGGTCATGAACAGCCCGGTGGCGGTCTGGCTGATGCAGCAGTTGGAATCCTGGTTCGAGATGAAGTTTCCCAGTGACCAGGCGACCCACATGCCGTCCCCGTCCGGGCCGCCGTCGAGCCTCGCGAACGGCTGGGGGACGTGCGGATGGGTGCCCACCACAAGATCGATCTGACCCGACTCCGCGAGGGCGTCCGCCATCGCGGTCTGCTCGACGTTCGGCGCGAGCTGGTACTCGACGCCCCAGTGGATGGTGGCGACCACCAGGTCGGCCCCGGCCTCGCGCGCCGCGGTCGCCTGCGCGATCAGCTCGCTCGGGTCGTAGTTGCCCGGGTCCATGATGTCCGGGCTGAACGTCGAGATCACCCAGGGCGCATCGGCGGGCACGGGGATGCCATTGGTCCCGTACGAGCCGCCGATCTGCGCCACCGTGATCGTCTGCCCGCCCCGCTCGATCTCGTACAGCTGGGGCGCGTCGGCCTCCTCCTGCGACCGCGCCGACCCGGCGTGCCCGAGCCCGTGCTCATCGAAGACGTCGAGCGTGTACATCGCGTTGTCAGCGCCGCGGTCGAGCGTGTGGTTGGTGCCGGTCGAGCAGCCGTCGTAACCGAGATCAGCGAGGTTGCCCACCAGTTCCTCGGGCGCTCCGAACGAGGGATACCCCGAGGGTGTCTCGCCCGGCATCGACAGGGGCACCTCGAAGTTGCACAGCATCAGGTCGACGCCCTCGCTGTACGGGCGGGTCGCCTCGAGCATCGGGCGGAAGTCGTAGCCGCCGCCCTCGGCGTCGGCGGCGGCCGTCGCGATCGGCGTGTCATGGGGGAGCACGTCGCCGACCGCACCGATCGTGAAGGTCGCGTCCTCGACGGCGGGGGTGCTCGGCTCCTCGCTGCTCGGCTCTTCGCTCGGTTGTGTGGACGGCGTCGGCTCAGGCGTGCTGCTCGCGTCGCCGGGTTCCCCGGTCCGGTCACGCCACGGCCCGAGCAGCGCGATCGCTCCCGCCCCGATGACGAGTACCAGGACCAGCAGCAACGTGATCGGCAGGCGAGCCGCCGGTGGGATCCGACCGAGTCCGCGCTTGCGTCGGGGGCGTCGGGTGGGCGGCTGTGACACGCGACGAGTGTAGTTGGCACCGGCCCCACCGAACGGTCAGGAGATCCAGGTGCCGCCGTTACCCTGGCCCGGTGAGTGAGCAGGCAGACCAGGGCACGCAGGTGCCGCCCGTCTCGAACTGGAACCTGCCCAACGCGCTCACGATGGTGCGGATCCTGCTCGTCCCGGTCTACGGCGTGCTGCTCGCGCAAGATACGGTCGGTTCCCGGATCGCCGCCTGCGTCGTCTTCGTCATCGCCGCGCTGACGGACCGCTGGGACGGGCACATCGCACGGACCCGCGGGCTGATCACCAAGTTCGGCACCATGCTGGACACGCTGGCCGACAAGATCCTCGTGGTCGCCGCCCTGCTGATCTTCTCGTGGTTGGGCGAGGTCCCATGGTGGGTCACGATCGTGCTGATCGTGCGCGAGTTCGGCATCATGGCGCTGAAGTCCGCGCTGGCGCGCCACGAGGTGATCGCACCCTCGAGTGGCGGAAAGCTCAAGGCCGTGCTGCAGATGGTGGCGCTCGCCGTCCTCACGGTCGACTGGGTCAACCTGCTGCCCGAGCCGTTCGGAGCGATCATGTACTGGCTCGGCATGGTCATCCTGTACGCAGCGACGTTGATCGCGGTGGCCACCGCCGTCGACTACGTGATCAAGGCCGCGCGCATCGTCCGAGCCGGTAGATCCGCGACATGACCGCAGCGCCGCTGATCCGTGGCCTGGCGGCCGCAGGGCTCACGGTCGCGGTCGCGGAGTCGCTGACCGGAGGTGCGTTGACCGCCTACCTGGTGGGGGTGCCCGGAGCTTCGGCGGTGGTTCGCGGCGGCGTGGTCGCCTACGCGACCGAGCTCAAGTCGACCCTTCTCGGCGTCGACCCCGACCTGCTCGCCGCCCGTGGCCCGGTCGACCCGATGGTCGCCCACCAGATGGCCGACGGCGTGCGCGACCTTCTCGGCGCGACGGTCGGCGTCGCCACGACCGGCGTCGCCGGCCCGGCTCCGCAGTCCGGGCAGCCTGTGGGCACCGTGTTCATCGCCGTCTCGACGGCGGAGCGAGCCTCGGTCCGTCCGCTCAAGCTGGCCGGTGGCCGGGATCAGCTCCGAGAGGCCACGGTGCGTGCGGCGGCGGCACTGCTACGCGGAGCGGTACTCGGCTGACTGAGGGAACAACGGCGCGGCGGTTCGCGTTGGACCCGGTGATGATGAAGAACACCTTGCCCCCGCGATACTCCGGATCGCTACGTCCCATTCGTCGAAACGTGGACGTGCGAAACGCGTCTGTCACGCGACCGGGGTACCGTAGGACTATCGCATCGCCCGTAGCACCAGCTGCGGGTCAAGAACGAGGGGAGGGTAAGCCGGTGATCGTGCTCCGTCAGCAGATCGGGGATGTGCTGCGTTCTGCCCGCCAGCGTCAGGGCAAGACCCTCCGCGAGGTCTCCTCGGCCGCCCGCGTCTCGCTCGGCTATCTGTCCGAGGTGGAGCGCGGCCAGAAGGAAGCGTCCTCGGAGCTGTTGTTCTCGATCTGCGATGCCCTCGACCTTCCGGTCTCGATCGTGCTGCGCGAGGTCTCCGACCGTGTGGCGCTGCTCGAGGGGATCCTGATCCCCGATGCTCTGCCCCCGAACTTCAGCGATGTCGCCAACGAGGAGCTCGCCGGCGTCAGCTGAGTTCTCCCGATGCGGGTCCGCTGAACCCGCATCGCCAGCACCCCGCCCTGTGCGGGGTGTTTTCTTTGCGCTGGGACGGCTTCGCCGAGCCTGATGCCCGATCTCGAGACCGGGACTCGGCAGCTGCTGGAGCACCTCGCCTCGCTCGGTCGCACCTCGGTCGGCTACGTCGGTGCCGCTGCTGCGCTCCAGCATCGTGGTGCGGGAGTCGACCGGTCCTCATCGCTCCTGGCAGGTGGCGCACCAGTAGGTCACACGGTCGGTCGGTGGCGTGCCGAGCCGACCCTGCCGGATCGCCGAGCCGCACCGGCGGCACGGCTGGTGCTCACGCCCGTAGGCGTTCGCGTCGCGGCCCGGGCGCGGATCGCCTGTGGCGGTGATCGACGGCGCATCGGCACTTCTGCGCATGATCCTCGCCGCCGTGGCTATCACCTCCTCGGGATCGGCGATCTCGCGGGCCGGCTGCCACGGGTTGAGGCGGAGTAGCCACAGTGTCTCGCTCGTGTAGATCGTGCCGATCCCGGCCGCGACGCGTTGGTCGAGCAGGGCCTCGCCGACCGGTCGGTCGCCCTGTGCCCGCAGGTTCGCCGCGGCCGTGGCGACGTCGACGTCGTCGGCCATCAGGTCCGGCCCGAGGTGCCCGATCAGCGTGTGCTCCCGGGAGGTCGGAACCAGGTCGACCATGCCGAGCGAGATCCCGGCGCACGTCCACCGCGCCGTCGCGAGAACCACGCGCACCGTGTGCTGCCGCCACGGCTGCGGCGGCTGCTGGGTGCGGCGTACCTGCCACGTGCCCTCCATCCGCAGGTGCGTGTGCAGCGTGCGGCCGTCGTCGAGCCGCGTCAGCAAGTGCTTGCCGTGGCTGACGGTCTCGAGCGCGCTGCGCTCGAGCAGGTCGGCTCCGGCCACGCTCGGCCACCGCAGATCAGCGCGCACCAGCGGGCCGTGCGCCAGCGCCTGCGTCAACCGCCGGGCGGTCCGCAGCACGACATCGCCCTCAGGCAATGCTCTGGCCGATCTCGCTGAGCGCGCTGGTGGTCGCGTCGACCCGCTCCGCACCGATCCGCTCGGACCACTCCGTGATCGTCCGCTCGGTGGCGCACGGCTCGACCGGGACCAGGTCCACCTCCGTCGGCAGGAGGCGGACGAGTCGCGCCGGGCCGGCGATCGGGTGGCTCACCCGCTCCATCTTGCCTGTGGTCTCGTGGCCGTGCACGAGGGACCGATGCCGAGGTGTGCCTGGTTGCGACACGCTCGTCAGTCGTCGCCCTGATCCCGCTCGATGAGGCGCCACGTGCCGGGCAGCAGCAGCGCGGCCGCTGCGGCCTTGATCGCGTCGCCGATCAGGAACGGCACCACGCCCAGCGCGAGCGCCTGAGGCAGCCCGATCTGCAGCGACGCCATCAGCCACGGCACTCCGAGCGCGTACACGGCCAGGGTGGCGGCCACCGCAGCACCGATGGTGGCGAGCGGGGAGCGATCGGCGCCCCGGCGTGCTGCTGCGCCGGCGAGTACCGCTGCCGCGATGTAGCCGATCACGTAGCCGTAGGAGGCGAACGCCCAGCCGGAGCCCTGTTCGGCGAAGATCGGCAGCCCCGCCGTACCCAGCGCCAGGTACAGCACGGTGCTCAGCAGCGCGCGCACCGGTCCGAGGGCCAGGCCGGTCAGCAGCACCGCGAAGGTCGACAACGACAGCGGCACCGGTGTGAACGGGAGCGGCACGATCAGCTGTGAGAACCCGGCGATCAGCGCAGTCCCGCCGAGCACGAGCGCAGCGTCGCGAGCGCGGGACCTCGTGCCGAGGTCAGCCAGGACGGGGACAGGCTGCTGTGCTGCGACGATCGACATGCGGCTCCCTGTGGTCGGCGTGCGACCGCGCGCCGCACGTACATGGACGTTACGGCTGCCGGCGGGAGGCGGCGAGAGGGGTCCGGGACAAGGTTGCGCGGCCCCGCTTGGATGGTCTCGACACGCGCCGGCGGCGACGATCCGGATCACCTCCGCAGCCGCAGCCCTCGTGGGGTCGGGATGAAGCCGGCGTTGGTGAGTGCATGAGCCAGGACCGGGTGGGCGGTCAGCGCCGGTCCACCGTCGGTCTTGCTCACCGTGAACCGGCCGAGCGAGCCGGCACGCGCGTGCGCGGCGAGCTCGGTCGTCGCGGCTGCGAGGGCGCTCTCGTCGCTGGTGAACGACAGCAGAGTCTTGGCCCCGCGCTCGAGGTAGAGCACCGGCGCCCCACCCACCAGCACCACGCTCGCACCGATCTTCCGGCCGGGGCGATGCCCGCTGCGCTCCTCGAGCAGCCCCACCGGCTCCGGCCAGGGCAGCGCCGCGCCGTACGGGTTGGCTGGATCGGTCGCGGCCAGCAGCATGGCGGGTGCCGCTGCGGTGTCTCGGGCCGCGGTGCGCAGCGCCTCGACCGCTTCGGGCAGCGCGAATTGCGCCGCACCGAGACCCTCCACGAAGTAGCCACGCCGGACCTGCCCGTTCTCCTCGGCGCCCGAGAGCACCGTGTAGACCGTCGAGAACCCGCCCGCCAGCGTCTCCGGCACCGTGCCGCGCACCACCAGCCCGTCGCGATCGAGCAGCGACAGCGCCCGCGCCGCCCGGCGGCGCGCCTCGTCGGCGCGCTCGCCGACCAGGGACCACCGCCCGACGGCGTCCGCCGGTGTGGCCTGGGTGCTCACCGCAGCGTGGGTCGAGCCGTGTCCGCCCGCGCCGAGCGCGGCCGCGCGCAGTGCCGTGCCGCGCAGTGAGCGGGGCCGTGCGCGGCGGGTGCTGCGCGTGCCAGGACGCGCCGACGCACCCAGCCGGGCCCGGAGCGGCGCGAGGGTGTCGTTCGTGACCATGCCGGCCCACACCAGGTCCCAGAGCGCGTCGATCAGCGTGGCACCCGAGGGCGGCTCGGCGGCATCCGACCACCCGCCCTGAACCTCAGCGACGAGCTCGCGGACGAATCGCCCGCCGCCGCCAGCCAGCGCCGCCAGCAGTGCGTCATGGGCCTCGGTGAGTGCGAGGTCGCCGGGCTCGGGCGCGAGGTCGGCCACCGCATCGGCAGGCAGCAGCGTGACCCAGCCATCCGCTCCTGGTCCGGAACCGGCGGCCACCCACACCACCTCGCCGGCGCTGGTGAGCTCGTCGAGCAGCTCAGGTGCGTAGTCGCGGACGCGCGCGGGCAGAATCAGGCCCTCGAGTGCGGACGCCGCCACCGGCGTCCCGGCCAGGGCATCCACCGCAGCCGCCAGCCCGTCAACGCCCCGCAGACTGCCGACGTGGTGCCACGCCGGCAGGAACACCCCGAGGGCGGCCGGCAGCACCGCCTCGACCTCGGCCCGCAGGGCAGCCAGCGACCGGCGCCGGATCCGCCGCAGCACCTCGGCGTCGCAGTAGTCGGGACCTGGCATCGCCGCCGTCTCCGGCGTGTGCGCGTCGACCGGGCGCAGCGTGCCCTCGGCCAGCACACCACGGTCGCTCAGCCTGGCCAGCACCGGCAGTACGGCGCCGACGCCGAGCCCGAGCCTGGACGCCACCTCACCGGCCCGGAACGGCCCGTGCGTGCGCGCATGGCGCCGCACCAGCTCGGTGAGCGCCTCCGGCACCGGCTCCAGGAACGCCTCCGGCAGCCCGACCGGCAGCGGCGACCCGAGCGCATCGCGCAACCGACCGGCGTCCTCGACCACCGCCCACTGCGGCTCGCCCGCGACCCGCACCTCGATCACGCGCCGCGCAGCGGCGAGGTCGCTCAGCCAGCCCGGGACCGACTCGGCCTCGACCGCACGAGCTGCGAGCTCCGCCGTCGTGATCGGACCGAGCAATCGGACCAGGTCGAGGATGCCCTCGGCATCCCTGGCACGCACCCGCTCGGTGCGGAAGCCGACCTCGGCCTCGACCGAGGCGAGGGCACCGACGTCGAGCAGGTCGGCCACGTCGGTGAGACCCTCGCCGAGCAGGTCCGAGAGCAGGCTCGGATCCAATGTCAGCGCGGCTGCGCGACGTTCTGCGAGCGGAGCGTCCCCCTCGTAGAGGAACTGCGCCACGTAGGAGAACAACAGCGACTGCGCGAACGGTGACGGTGTGGGCGTGCTGACCTCGACCACCCGGATCCGGCGGGCGCGCAGGTCGGTCATCAGGGTGACGAGTGCAGGCACGTCGAAGTCGTCCTGAAGGCACTCGCGTACTGCTTCCAGCACCACCGGGAAGTCGGGGTACTCGGACGCCACCGAGAGCAGCTGGGCACTGCGCTGACGTTGCTGCCACAGCGGCTGCCTCCGGTCCGGGCGGCGCCTCGGCAGCAGCAGCGAGCGGGCGGCCGCCTCACGGAACCGGGCAGCGAAGTGGGCCGAACCGCCGAGCGCAGCCACGACCTCGCCCGTGAGGGTCTCCGGGTCGAGTAGCAGGTCCTCGGCGGTCACGGCGACCTCGGTGGGCTTCGCATCTTCGATCCACTCGGTGTCCCATGACGCCTCGGCATCGGGCAACCGGAGCACGATGCCGTCGTCGGAGTGCATGGCCGCGACGTCGGCGCCCAAGCGTTCGCGGAGCCGTGCTGCCAGCACGAGGGCCCACGGCGCATGCACCTCGGCGCCGTAAGGGGAGTGGATGACCACGCGCCAGTCGCCGAGCTCGTCGCGGAAGCGTTCGACCACGATCACCCGGTCGGTCGCGAGCCGGCCGGTGGCCTCCTCCTGGTCGCGCAGGTAGGCGAGCAGGTTGTCGCGGGCCCAGTCGTCCAGGCCCCAGCCCTCGAGCGAGTCGGTGGCGAACCTGGTCTCGGCGACCTCCCGCATCATCGCGCCGATCGCGGCGCCGAGCTCGGCGGGCCGGCCAGGCGCGTCACCCTTCCAGAACGGCAGCCGGCCCGGCAGGCCCGGCGCAGGGGAGACCAAGACCCGGTCCGGCGTGATGTCCTCGATCCGCCACGTCGACGACCCGAGGGTGAACGTGTCGCCCACCCGGGACTCGTAGACCATCTCCTCGTCGAGCTCACCGACCCGCTTGCCGCCGCGCGCGCTCGCCTCGCTGCCCACCACGTAGACCCCGTACAGGCCGCGGTCGGGGATCGTGCCGCCGCTGGTCGCGGCCAGCCGCAGCGCACCCGGGCGACCGCTCACGACGCCCGCGACCCGGTCCCACACGATCCTCGGGCGCAGCTCGGCGAAGTCCTCGCTCGGGTACCTGCCCGCGAGCATGTCGAGAACTCCGTCGACGACGGCGTCGCTCACCTGGGCGAACGGGCTCGCCCGGCGGACGAGCGTCGTGAGCGCATCGACCTGCCAGTCCTGCGTGGCCACCATCGCCACCACCTGCTGCGCCAGCACGTCCAGCGGGTTGGCGGGGACCCTGACGGCCTCGATATGACCGTCCCGGGCGCGGACCGCGGAAGTGGCCGCTGCCAACAGGTCGCCGCGGTGGGTCGGCAGCATGACGCCGTGCGACGTGGCGCCGACCTGATGGCCGGCTCGGCCGATCCGCTGCAGCGCGCTCGCGACCGACGGCGGCGCACCCACCGGCCCCACCAGGTCGACCGCGCCCATGTCGATGCCGAGCTCCAGCGAGCTCGTGGCGACCACCGAGCGCAGCGTGCCGTCCTTGAGCGCGGTCTCGATGCTGGTGCGCTGCTCGCGGCTCATCGAGCCGTGGTGGGCGCGCGCGATGACCGCCTCGGCGGGAACAGCGAGCCCGGCACCGGACTGCGCCTGCGCGGCGGCGGGCCACGCGGCACCGGCATCGAGATCCGGCGCCTCCCCACGCTCGGCCGCCAGTCGCGCGGCCTGCACTTCGTTGATCCGCGAGGTCAGCCGCTCGGCGCCGCGCCGCGAGTTGGTGAACACGATCGTGGAGCGGTGGCTGGTGATGAGGTCGACCACACGATCGGTGACGTGCGGCCAGATCGATCCCGCTGCAGGCTGGTCGGTGGGCAGCGGGCCGGCCGCGGAGCCGGACAGGTCGGGCCCGGGGAGGTCAGCACCGCCGTCGAGCATCGGGGTGCCTGGAATGTCGGCGAGATCCGGAACCGGGACCACGACATCGATCCGCAGGTCCTTGGTGGAGGGCGGCTGGACCACCCGAGTGGTCCGACCGCCGTCGGACAGCGGGCGCGAGCCCGCCAGGAACGAGGCGACGGTCTCGACCGGCCTGACCGTGGCCGAGAGCCCGACCCGCTGCGCAGGGCGGTCCAGGAGAGCGTCCAGGCGCTCGAGCGAGAGCGCGAGGTGCGCGCCGCGCTTGGTACCGGCGAGCGCGTGGATCTCATCGACGATCACGGTCTCCACACCCGCGAGACCGGCGCGCGCCGCGGAGGTGAGCACGAGGAACAGCGACTCGGGAGTGGTGATGAGGACATCGGGCGGCTTGGTCGCGAAGGTGCGGCGTTCGTTGGCCGGGGTGTCGCCGGTGCGCACGCCCACGCGGACATCGGCGGCCTGCAGGCCCTGCGCCGCTGCGGCCGCACCGATCCCGACCAGCGGTGAGCGCAGGTTGCGCTCCACGTCGGTGGCGAGCGCCTTGAGCGGCGAGACGTACAGGATCCGGCAGCGACGCGTGGGGTCGTCCGGGATCGGTTCGGTGAGCAGTGTGTCGATCGCGGCGAGGAAGGCGGCGAGCGTCTTGCCCGATCCGGTGGGCGCGACGACGAGCGCGTGCTCGCCTGAGCCGATCGCGTCCCAGGCGCCTGCCTGCGCGTCCGTGGGGCCGTCGAAGGCGCCCGTGAACCATGCCCGGGTGGGCGCACTGAACCCCGCCAACGGGTCCGCGGGCGCGCTCGAGGTGTTCACGCGGACATCGTGTCACCAGGCACTGACACCGTGGGCGCTCGGTGGGGTGGCGGCCGCGTGGCTGGCCCTGTGTCGGTGCCGTGCGAGACGATGGCCGCATGGATGAGACCCCTGCCGTGACCGCGCTGCGAGGCGTGCTTGCTGATGCCTTCGACCGCGTGGCCGAGCGGGTGGCCGGCGTTGCCGCCGATCTGTCGATCGCGGACGCGGTGTGGCGACCTGACCCGGAGGCCAACTCGATCGCGTGGCTGTTGTGGCACCTGACTCGGGTGCAGGACGATCACGTGGCCGATCTTGCGGGGACCGAGCAGGTGTGGACATCGGAGGGCTTCGTGGATCGGTTCGGTCTCCCGTTCCCGCCCGATGCCCATGGATACGGTCACACCAGCGAGGATGTCGGCCAGGTGCGCGTCGCGCCCGCCGAGCTGGTCGAGTACCACCGCGCGGTGCGTGCGGCCACCGATCGCTATCTCGCCACGGTCACCGCCGCCGAGCTCGAGCGCGTGGTGGACACCTCGTGGGACCCGCCGGTCACGGCGGCAGTGCGGCTGGTCAGCGTGATCGACGACTGCGCCGAGCACATCGGCCAGGCCGCGTACGTCAAGGGTCTGCTCGAGCGGCGCGCGTGAAGATGGCCGGTCTCGCCCGATGGTCGGCGGCGCGTGTGCGCGCCGTAGGCTGGGTGGCGTGAAGCACTCCGAGTTCTGGGCAGCGATGGAGGCGGCGTTCGGCAACCGGGCGACGTCGGTGGCGGCCGATCTCGTGCTCGGCGCGCTCGACCACCGCACCGGGGAGCAGGCGCTCGCCGAGGGCGAGGCGCCGCGCGTCGTGTGGGAGGCGATCTGCGACGCCCAGCAGCTTCCGGACTCGCTGCGGTGGTACCACCGGCGGCAACCCGCCAAGCGTCGCTGACGCCCTACGGTTGAGGCATGGCGATCCTTCACAAGGCCACGCTCGTCCCTTCCAAGGGCGAGGTGGTGGCCGCATGGCTGCCGCAGCAGCCGTGGTACCGCGGCTCTGACCCCGCCAGGCCGCGACCGGTGGCGAGCTTCCGCTTCGACGACCCCGCCGGAGAGGTCGGCATCGAGACGATGCTGGTGACCACGGGGGAGGAGGGGGAGGCCGGTCCGCTCTGGCAGGTCCCGATGACGTATCGCGGCACCCCGTTGGACGGCGGCGGCGGCCACCTGATCGCCACGCTCGAGCACTCGGTGCTCGGGACCCGATACGTCTACGACGCCCTGGGTGATCCGGTCTACCTCGAGGTGGTGCGCGCGACGATCGCCGAGCAGGGGAGCGAGGCGGATCTCGTGCGGGAACTCGGAGACGGCAGCACCGAGGAGGTCGCGAAGACGATGGTGGTGCGCGGTACCGGCGGTGGCGGCGTGGATGTGGTGCTCGAGCGCAGCCCGCAGCTCGCGGTCGAGGCGGATCTCGCGGATGGCTCGGGCGCCTTGATCGGTTGGCGAGCCGCCGAGCCCGACCTCGTGCTGGCGCGCGTGCAGTAGCGCGTGACACAACCGCGTCGCGGTGATGGAGCGCGAGTCGGCGGGCTGGCAAGATGTCCTCGCAACCAGAGCCTCACCCAGGGGAACGCATGACGCAGCCGCCAGAGCAGTCGCCGACCGATCCGCAGCCGTGGCAGGCGCCGACGGCCCCGCCGCCTGGGGCACCCTGGCAGGCCCAGCCACAGCAGGCTCCGCAGCAGCAGTGGCAGCCCGAGCCGGGCGCCTACGCCTATGCCGGCCCGCCCGGTGGGGTGCCGCCGACCGATCCGGCGAAGCGGAAGCGCAGGTTGACCATCGTCGTGGCCGTGGTGCTCGTGGTGGTGGGGGTGATCGCAGCGGCGATCATCTACACGGTGCAGGCCAACCAGCGCGCTGAGGAACAGGCTGCGCAGGAGGCGGCTGAGCGTGTTGCCGCCGTGACCGCAACTGTCCAGGGCTTCTTCGACGCGCTCGCTGCGGGCGACGCGGCGACAGCACTCAGTCACGTCGACACGGGCGACGTCGACACCTCCATGATCACGGACGAGATCCTCACGGCCTCCGTGGAGATCGCGCCGATCACCGATCTCACGGTCACGCCGCCCGATGAGGTAGGCGAGTACAGCCTGTCCGCATCGGTCGATGTGAGCTACCAGCTCGGCGACGCGGCCGTCGAGCTGGCGTACCAGGTGCGTGACCCGAACCAGGACGGCACGTGGCTGATCGACGGCGCCGTCGTCGAGGCGTCGCTCCACGAGCTGCCGGAGGGGCTGGAGGTGACGCTGAACGGCGTGCCACTGACGAGCCCGGAGCTCACGCTGCTGCCGGGTGCGTACCGGCTGGGCACGACGACGACCTACTACGCGCTCACCGGCGAGCCCGAGTTCCAGGTCACCGAGCCCTACTTCGCCTCCGTGCCGTCGATCGAGTTCGTGCTCGACGACGACGGTGTGGCCGCCTTCCAGGGCGCCGTCACCAGTGCGGTGGAGGAGTGCGTGTCCTCGAGCGCGCTCGAGACCGGCTGCGGGCTCACCATTCCGGCCGAGCTGGACGAAGGG
>NZ_JBMDXJ010000093.1:0-4760 GCF_048594945.1 Pseudactinotalea sp.
GAGCGACGGCGCTCGTCGAAGTCGATGTCGAAGTCCGGCAGCGACATGCGCTCGGGGTTGAGGAACCGCTCGAAGATCAGACCGTGCTCGAGCGGGTCGAGGTCGGTGATCCCCATCGCGTAGGCGGCCATCGAGCCGGCACCGGAGCCACGCCCCGGCCCGACCCGGATGCCGTTGTCCTTGGCCCAGTTGATGAAGTCGGACACCACGAGGTAGTAGCCGGCGTACCCCTTGGACGTGATCACGTCGATCTCGTACGTGGCCTGCTTGCGCACGTGGTCCGGCACACCGTTCGGGTACCGGCGCTGCAGCCCCAGCTCGACCTGGCCCACGAAGTGCGAGATCTCGTCCTCGCCCTCGGGCACCGGGAAGTGCGGCATGTACTTGCCGACCTGCTCGGTGAACTCCACCTCGCACCGCTGCGCGACCAGCAGCGTGTTGTCGCACGCCTCCGGGTGATCCCGCCAGACCTCGCGCATCTCGGCCGCGCTCTTGAGGTAGTAGCCCTCGCCGCCGAACGCGAACCGGTTGCCGCCCTGCTCGTACGTGGGCTCGCTCAGCGTGGACCCCGACTGCACGCACAGCAACGCCTCGTGCGCGTGCGCGTCGGAAGCCTTGGTGTAGTGCAAGTCGTTGGTGGCCAGCAGCGGCGCGCCGATGTCCTTGCTGAGCTGCAGCAGGTCGGGCATCGTGCGCTGCTCGATCTCCAGCCCGTGGTCCATGACCTCGATGAAGAAGCTGTCCTTGCCGAAGATGTCCTGCAGCTCACCGGCCGCCTTGCGAGCCTCCTCGTGCTGGCCGAGGCGCAGCCGTACCTGGATCTCCCCCGAGGCGCAGCCACTCGTGGCGATCAGGCCCTTGGAGTAGGTCTGCATCAGCTCGCGGTCCATCCGAGGCCACTTGCCGAGCTGCCCTTCCAGCGAGGCCAGCGAGCTCATCCGGAACAGGTTGTGCATGCCCGCGGTGGTCTCGGCGAGCAGCGTCATGTGCGTGTACGCGCCGCGCGCCGAGACGTCGTCGTTCTTCTGGGACTCCTCGCCCCACCGCACGCGCGTCTTGTCGTGCCGGCTGGTTCCCGGCGTGACGTAGGCCTCGACACCGATGATCGGCTTGACGTCGTACTGCTTGGCGGTGCGCCAGAAGTCGTAGGCACCGAACAGGTAGCCGTGGTCGGTGGTCGCGAGCGCCGACTGACCCAGCCGCTGCGCCTCGGCGAACAGTTCCTTGACGCGCGCGGCACCATCCAGCATCGAATACTCGGTATGGACGTGGAGGTGGACGAAGTCGTCAGATCGATCCGCGGGCATGATCTTCGCAGTCTAGGTCGGCCCGGTGACACCGGGCGAGCGACCCTCCGCACCACCCGCCCGACGACGGCGTGTCGCCCTCCGGCGTGTCCGTAGTGTGTGCGCATGAGGACAGCAGGACCGTGGCGAGCGGCCGCGGCAGCAGCCGGGCTGCTGGGCGAGGACGGCGCGCCGCGGCCCACGATCTTCGCCGAGATGTCGGCACTCGCGCTGCGCACGGGCGCGATCAACCTCGGGCAGGGATTCCCCGACGACGACGGCCCGGAGTCAGTCAAGCGCGTCGCCTCGGAGGCCCTGCTGGCCGGGGTCAACCAATACCCGCCCGGTCCGGGCATCCCGGAGCTGCGCCGAGCCGTGACCGACCATCAGCGGCGCCACTACGGCCTCGACCTCGACCGCGACACCGAGGTACTCGTGACCACCGGCGCCACCGAGGCACTCGCCGCCTCGCTCCTCGCCCTCACCGAACCGGGTGACGGTGTGATCACGCTCGAACCGTTCTACGACGCGTACGGCGCCCTGATCGCGCTCGCCGGCGGCGAGCACGTGACCGTGCCGCTGCTCGCCACCGCCGAGGGCTTCCGGCCCGACCTCGAGGCCATGGCCCACGCGGCCGCACTCCCGGGGACGCGGCTGCTGCTGCTCAACTCCCCGCACAACCCGACCGGGTCCGTGCTGCGCCCCGGTGAGCTCGAGGCGATCGCTCGCATCGCCTCGGAGCACGACCTGCTCGTGGTGACCGACGAGGTCTACGAGCACCTCACCTTCGACGGCGTGACCCATGTCCCGATCGCGTCGCTGCCGGGGATGCGCGAACGCACGCTCACGATCTCCTCGGTGGGCAAGACGTTCTCGTTCACGGGGTGGAAGGTCGGGTGGGTGAGCGGACCGGCCGAGCTGATCGACGCGCTGCGTGCGGTCAAGCAGTTCCTCACCTACGTCTCGGGCGCCCCGTTCCAGCCCGCGGTCGCGCATGCGCTCGACCTCGAGACCACCGACGACCCGGACGCGGGTTTCGTGGCCGCGCTGGCGACCTCCCTGGCGCACCGGCGCGACCTGCTGGTGACGGCACTCGAGCAGGCAGGCTTGCGCACGCTCCGACCCGAGGGCACCTACTTCGTCATCGCCGACGCGAGCGCGGTCACCGCACGCCTCGGCCTGCCCGACGCGGCCGCGCTCTGCCGTGCCCTGCCCGATCTCTGCGGCGTGGTCGCGGTCCCGGTGTCGGCCTTCACGCGAGCGGGGTCACCGACCGATCGGGCGCTGCGGCAGCACGTGCGCTTCACGTTCACGAAGTCGGAGGCCACGCTGCAGGAGGCGGTGCGTCGACTGCCGCGGCTCGCGGGCTGAGGTCCTCAGACCGGTCTCCGCAGCGACTTGCTCGCGTCGCGGTGCCAGATCCGCGCATCGAGGTAGCGCTCCTCGGCGATCTCGTACCCGAGCGTCCGGTAGAACGGGATCGCGCTCTCCTGCGCCGACAGCTCCACCCGTACGCTGCCCTGGGCATCGGCGTGCTCGGCCAGCGCGATCTCCTCGAGCGCGGCCATCAGCGCTCGGCCGACGCCCTGCCCTCGGCCCTGCTGCCGCACCGCGACACGGCCCACGTGCACCACGCCGGGATGGGCGGGATCGGTGAGCAGACGCGCGGTGCCCAGAGGTGTGCCGCCCTCGCTCACCGCGAGCACATGCGTGGTCGTGGCGGCCGCGTCGAGGTCGTCGTGCTCCTCCTCGAGCGTGACGCCCTGCTCACCAACGAACACCTCTTCGCGGATCGCGAAGGCGGCCGTCATGTCCTGCTCGTTCGCCACTCGCCGCACGCTGATCGTGGTCACCGCCCGATCGTGCCACGCCCGCACTCACTCCCGCGACGGCCGGTACCAGCCCTGCCAGACCTTGAGTATCCGCAGCGCCAGGCCGATCACGAAGGAGGCGACCGCCACCGGGAGGACCCAGCCGAACGTCCGCTCGAGCTTGTCCGCCTCCCACGGCGACCCATCGTCGTAGGTGTGCGGCAGCGGCCCTCCGACCGCGAGCTCCACCACACTGCCCTCCTCCCACCGCTGATTGTCCGTCTGGCAGGAGACGTTCTCGTGGACCCGATCGCCGTCGACCTCGTGCACGGTGCACCGCAGCCCGTGCGAGAACTCGCCCACGGTGAACGGCACCCGCTCGCCGGCGACGATGGTCAGCATCGGCGACGCCAGCAGCAGCCCCGCCGCCATCCCGAGCGCGACCGGGATCGCGAGAATCTGCAACCACCAGTTCCGGACGCCCACCAGCGCCCGGGCGATACCTCCGAAGAGCAACGCGACCGCGATGGCGACGAACGGCTGGAGGTTCCACAGCGGGATCAGCACGGCTGCCCCGAGCGCGACGTACAGCGGCCAGACCAGGACACGCAGCAGGAGCCCGCCGGCGGTCGGTGGTCGTGTCGGGGCAGGATCCGGCTCAGTCGGCGAGGTCACGCCTGCCAGCATGCCGCCACGGCACGCACGCGGCCGCCGCTCGCCGGGGTAGACCTCCCCATTCTCCTCAGCTCTGCAGCACGTCCAGCGCGTGACGTAGATCCGCCGGGTAATCGCTGCTCACCTCGGTCCACAGCCCGGTTCGCGGATGGTGAAACCCGAGCCGCATCGCGTGCAGCCACTGCCGACGCAGCCCCACGTGCTCGGCCAAGACCGGGTCGGCCCCGTAGGTGAGGTCGCCCACGCAGGGATGCCCGATCGCCGAGCTGTGCACGCGAATCTGGTGGGTGCGGCCGGTCTCGAGGTGGATCTCGAGCAGACTGGCGGCGCGCAGCCCTTCGAGTGTCTCGTAGTGCGTCACGCTAGGTTTGCCGTCGCTCACGACAGCGAATCTGTAGTCGTGCTGCGGGTGCCTCCCGATCGGGGCGTCGACGGTTCCTTTGCTCGGGTCCGGGTGCCCTTGCACCACCGCGTGATAGATCTTCTCGACCGTACGTTCCTTGAAGGCGCGCTTGAGCACGGAGTAGGCGATCTCGCTCTTGGCCACGACCATGAGCCCGGAGGTGCCGACGTCGAGCCGGTGCACGATCCCCTGCCGCTCCGCGGCGCCTGAGGTCGAGATCCGGTATCCCGCCCCGGCGAGCCCACCGACCACGGTGGGTCCGGTCCAGCCCGGGCTGGGGTGCGCCGCGACGCCGACGGGCTTGTCGACCACCACCACGTCGTCGTCGTCGAACACCACCCGCATGCCCGGGATGGGCTCCGCGGGCGCGGTCACCGGCTGATCCGGCTCGGGCAGGTCGATCTCCAGCCACGAGCCCGGCAGCAGCCGGTGCGACTTACCGACCGTGGCGCCGTCGACCGTGACCACGCCCGACTCGGCGAGCTCGGCGACCTTGGTCCTGCTCAGGCCGAGCAGCCGCGCGAGCGCGGCATCGACCCGCTCACCGGCGAGCCCATCGGGACCCGGGAGCGACCGGAGTGCCAT
>NZ_JBMDXJ010000094.1:0-4490 GCF_048594945.1 Pseudactinotalea sp.
CGCAGGACCCGACAGATCGACTCGACCGCGTGGCCCTCGACCCGCAGCTCGTCGATGAACGCGACGATCAGCGATTGCGGGGGTCGAGTTCCCCCGCGAAGAAAATCGAGGCCCGGCGGAGGATCTCGTTATCTTCCTCGAGCCGGCGGACCTTGGCCTTGAGGTCCTTGATCTCAGCCAGCTCCTCGGACGTGGCGCCCTGGCGCTGCCCGCCGTCGACCTGGGCCTGGACGACCCAGCGACGCACGGTCTCCTTCCCGAGCCCCTCGCGGCGAGCGACGGACTCGGCGGACGCGGTCAGCGACGGGTACTCCGGCAGGTGCTCCAGCACCTGCCGCACGCACCGCTCCTTGACCGCGGGATCGATCTTCTTCGGCATGGTTCGCATCCTTCCAACTCAAAAGGAGGCGGCATCAAACCTGGGGCGCTTCAATTCGTGCACGAGGGGCAGGTCGCGCTTGCCGCAGAGGCGACGTCGGCAGCGCTCGAACCAGCCGCGCACCGACCCAGAGTCGAGATCGCCCGTTCGGGAGAACAGCCGCCGCCCGGAGTCGTCGCGGATCGACGTGATTGTTACAAGATAGATACATAGAGGGCATTGTCCACATTGAACCTTTCTGCCATCGTGGGGGCAGCAGTACAGGCGAGCCGACGCAAGCGGTCCAGCCGCCCCCGTCGTCGCCCGTCGTCGTCGGGATGCCGCTGACGCTTCAGCGCCGGTGCAAGACATCGGTAGCAACGCACCTCTTCGGAGGCCACCCCAACCCATGCTCACTGCAAACGTGACGGTGCGGATGCAGGCATGAACCATGCGACATCACGACAAGGAGACCGATCGTGCCGACGATGCCTCAGACCCCCCGCCCTCAGTTCCTCACGCCCAACCTCTCGCGCCGTCGGTTGCTCCAGATGAGCGCCGCATCTGGCGTCACAGCGGCGTTGGCCGCGTGCAGCACCGCTAGTGGCGACGGAGGATCCGGTCAAGCCCGGACCACCATCACGGTGGCCAATGTGGCCAACCCCGTGACCGAGGACCTGGCAGAGCTGACCAGGTCGGAGTTCGCAGCGCTCCATCCCGACGTCGATGTCAGGTTCTCCTCCCTGCCCGAGACCGAGCTGCGCGAACGCGTGTCCCGAGACGTGGCAACCGGCGGAGGGCAATTCGACGTGCTCGCCCTGGGCCCGTACGAGACGTCCCAGTACAGCGCCGAGGGCTGGCTCGCAGACCTCCGTCCCATGATGGACGAGACACCCGAGTATGACCGAGAGGATCTCATTCCGGCGGTCTTGGAGACGCTCTCGACCGGCGATCAGGTGTGGGCCGCCCCAGTCTATGCGGAGTCAGCCATGCTCATGTACCGCACCGACATCCTCGACGAGCACGGCATCACGATGCCGCAGAAGCCGACCTGGCAGGACGTGGCACAGATCGCGCGCGATCTGCACACTGACGACGTCGCCGGCATCGCCGGCAGTGGGCTGCCGGGCGAGAGCCAGGTTCCCCTGATGGCGATGATCTATGCCTTCGGCGGACGCATCTTCACACCGGACTGGGAACCGACCTTCGTCGAACCCGAGACCTATGAAGCCATCGAGTTCTATGTCGACCTCATGCAGACGGTCACTCAGCCCGGGGTCGCGAGCGCGGGATTCAACCAAACTCTGTCCGCCTTCACCCAGGGCCAGACGGCCATGTTCATGGGTGCAACGGTCGCCGGCAACACGATCGAGGACAGTTCACAGAGCAGCGTCGCAGGCAAGGTTGGCTACGCGGCCGCGCCCCACTACCGGAGCCCATTCGGGGGCTGGTACTGGTCGTGGGCTCTGGCTATACCCGAGTCCTCCACGAAGAAGGAAGCGGCCTGGAAGTTCATCTCTTGGGCAACGAGCAAGGAGTACATGCAGTTGGCGGGCGAGACCTATGGGTGGCACGCCGTGCCACCGGGCACACGTACCTCCACCTACGCGATCACCGACTACCGGGACGCAGCGCCGTTCGCCGACATCACCCTGGAGCAGTTGGAGATGGTCAGCAGCGACGTGCTCAGCAAGCCCACCGCGCCACCACAGCTTCCCGCCGCGTACTTCGAGTTTCCACAGTGGACCGATGTGTACATGCCCATGACCCAGGAGCTGGCTTCAGCCATCACGGGCCAGAAGAGCGTCCGCGACGCGGTCGATGCCATGCAGCAGACCACGGAAGAAACGATGCGGCGTGCCGGCCTCTGGACAGGCTGACACCCGGGCCGGCCCGTGAGGACCGTGCAACAGAGCGCCCCGGCGAGCGCGGCCGCCGCGCCCTGGCACTTGGCCGGCCACGCCAGACCTATCCGAGCAACCGCCTGAAGAAGCGTATTGGAGCATGCGATGACTAGACGACAGATGCACCTGATCTCCGTTTTCACGACAGGAGCGGAGGTCGGGACCTGGACGCATCCGTGGGCCGAGAACGCGTATCGCGACGCTGCTTGGTGGGGACGGATCGCCCAGACCCTGGAACGCGCCAAGTTTGACGCGATGTTCTTCGCCGATGCCCAGGCGTTCTACGGCGACGTCAATCCCCGCAAGGGCGGTGACTTGTTCCTGCTGGACCCCACCGTGCTGGCGGCATCCATCGCGGCGGTGACGGCGCGCCTGGGACTGGGGCTGACGGTCTCGACGAGTCTGTTCAACCCCTACGGCATCGCCCGTTCCTTGGGCACCCTCGACGTGCTGAGTCAAGGTCGCGTCGCGTGGAACGTCGTGACGTCCGCGTTCGATGAAGAGGCGCGACGGCACGGCATGGATGGCCTGCTACCCAAGGACCAGCGCTACGACCGTGCCGATGAGGTCGTGGAGGCCTGCCTCAGATTGTGGAACAGCTTCCCTGAGGATGCCTACCTCGCCGACAAGGCATCCTCGACGTTCCTCGACCCCTCGAAGCTGCAGCCGTTCGAATACTCGGGCACATACGTCGGGACGAAGGGGCCGATCTCCACGCCCCCTAGCCCCCAGGGACATCCGGTGGTCATGCAGGCTGGATCATCGCCCCGCGGCCGCGACTTCGCAGCGCGCTGGGCCGAGATCATCTTCACCTACCAGCGCACGGCTGAGTCGATGCAGGCGTTCCGCGCGGATATCGACTCACGGCTCGCCCAGTTCGGGCGCGCAGGCCAACGGGTCCTGATCGTGCCGCAGGTTCAAGCAATCGTCGGAGAGACCGAGGGCATCGCTCGCGACAAGCGTGAGTACCTCCTCTCTCTGATCGACGAGGAGGCCGCCCTGCTGCGGGCAAGTCACACGACCAAGCTCGATCTCCTGACGATGGATCCGCAGGCGAAGATCGGCGACATCGACACGGCTGGGTTGTCCCGCGGCGGCACCATGGACACGTTCCTCACTGCCATGGCCGTCGATGACCTTACCGTCATCGAGGCCGCTCGCCGCTACGGCTTGAACGATCTCGGCCCCCAACTCGTGGGCACGCCGGTCCAGGTTGCCGACCAGCTGGAGCACATGTTCGAGGCGTGGGGCAACGACGGCTTCGCCTTCCGGAACTCAGCGCTGCCCACATCAATTGATGATGTCGCCCGAGCGGTCGTCCCCGTGCTGCAAGAACGCGGCGTGTTCCGCACCGAATATGAAGGATCCACGCTGCGCGAGCATCTGGGTACCGCAGTATCCGGATGAGGTCGTGGGTGGCCACGGTGGTTGTCGACGTCGACAGCCACCGCGCCCGCCAACGAGAGCGTCGCCGGGTCCGAGCATCTAGCGCTCCATTGGAGGCCTCGCTGATCCGACAGGCCGCGGCAGGCCTCGCCGATCGGTGCTCTCCCGCACGCCGCGCGCAGTAGTGGAGCGGCCCGAAGCCGCGTGCTGGCGGCATCGGTGCCGACTCCGGGGAGCGCGCACCACCTTTGGTGAAAGCCGTCGCGGCCCGCCTGGAACCTGTCCTCCATCGAGGCGGCCAGACGTGGCGCCCATCCCTGCCCGGGGGGCCAAGAACGCAGATCGCCTGCTCGAGGCACGGTGGGATCCGCGCGAGCCACAACGGGCGCGGAAGATGACCGCGGTCTGGCTGACCGTCTGCGGGCCGGCTAGCGTGATCGTGATCGTGTCTGCCGAGAGGTCACGACCGATGAGCGATCGCGTGAGGCCCGGCAGCGGGTCCGGTGAGCCTCGCTGACGATGAGCGTTCCGATGGGTCCGGAGCCCAGATGCGCAGGTCCGGACCCCTGAGTGCGCGTGCCAGCGTCATGGCGCGGTGGCGTCAGTGCGTGCCCACACGATCACCGTAGGGAGCTCAGCCGGTCTGGGATGTGGATGCCCGCTCCGTTCGATGTCCGTCGCCGACGCCTACCGTGCCGAACGCGTCTCGAGGTACTCGACCGCGGCGTAGCGCCCCGCGTGGAAGACCAGTGGCTCACCGGCCTGCGGTCCACCGGCCTCGAGTCGGCTCACCCCGACGACGACGATCAGGTGGTCTCCCCCGGCGTACTCCTCGACGATCT
>NZ_JBMDXJ010000095.1:0-1517 GCF_048594945.1 Pseudactinotalea sp.
AGAATCCGTGGCCGACGTGGCCCGGGTGCTCGGCCGCCAGGTCGCCGCGGTCGTGTGGCGCACCTACGAGCAGGCCCGGATCGAGGAGATGGCCGCCTACGCCGGGGTGCCCGTGGTCAACGCCCTCACCGACGACTACCACCCCTGCCAGGGGCTCGCTGATCTGCTGACCATCGCCGAGCACACCGGCGGGCTGGCACCCGAGGGGCCGGCACTGGCGGGCCGGTCGCTCGCCTACGTGGGCGACGGCGCCAACAACATGGCCCACACGTACCTGCTCGCGGGCGCGCGCGCGGGCATGCATGTGCGGATCGGTGCCCCGGAGGGCTACCAGCCGAGCGTCGAGATCGTGACGCGCGCCGAGGCGATCGCGAACGAGACCGGTGGCTCGGTGACGCTGACGACCGACCCGGCCTCCGCCGTCGAGCAATCCGATGCGGTGGTGACCGACACCTGGGTGTCGATGGGCCACGAGGAACAGGCCGCGGAACGGGAGACGCCGTTCCTGGCGTACCAGCTGAACGCCGAGCTGCTGGCGCGAGCGGGCAGCGAGGCCGTGGTGCTGCACTGCCTACCGGCCTACCGTGGCAAGGAGATCACCGCCGAGGTGATCGACGGCCCGCAGTCGGTGGTGTGGGACGAGGCGGAGAACCGGCTGCACGCTCAGAAGGCGATCCTGGCCTGGCTGCTGCGATGAGCTCACCGCAGACGAAGCCCGCGCGACATGCACTGATCCGTGCGGTGCTCGCGAAGGGCGCGGTGCAGTCCCAGGCCGAGCTGCTCGACGAGCTCGCGGCCGAGGGTGTCAGCATCACCCAGGCGACGCTGTCGCGTGACCTCGAGGAGCTGCGGGCGCACAAGGTCCGCACCGCTGACGGGTCGTTGCAGTACGCGCTGCCACCCGAGGGCACGACCGCGCCCGTGAGCGGCGCCGGGGCGGAACAGCTCGTGGTGCGGTTGGCCCGGTTGTGCGGCGAGCTGCTGGTGCGCGCCGACGCCTCTGCGAACATCGTGGTGCTACGGACTCCGCCCGGCGCTGCCCAGTTCCTCGCCTCGGCGATCGACGAGTCGGTCATGCCGTCGGTGCTCGGCACGATCGGCGGCGACGACACCGTGCTCGTGGTGACCACCGATCCCGGCGCCGGTGCGAGCACTGCGGCACGGTTCCTCGAGCTGGCCCAGGGCGGCCGCGGCGCCGGTGACGACCAAGGAGACACGGAATGACCCACGAGCCCACCTCCGGCCGCGTCAGCCTGTGGGGCGGCCGCTTCGCGGGCGGGCCCGCCGACGCGTTGGCGGCGCTGAGCGTATCGACCCACTTCGACTGGAGGCTCGCTCGCCACGACATCGCCGGATCGCGCGCGCACGCGCGAGTGCTGCGCGGTGCGGGTCTGCTCACCGACGACGAGCTCACCGGGATGCTCGAGGCGCTCGAGGCGCTCGAGGCTGACGTGGTCTCGGGCGCGTTCGTCGCCGACCCGGGCGACGAGGACGTCCACACCGCGCTCGAGCGCGGC
>NZ_JBMDXJ010000096.1:0-12615 GCF_048594945.1 Pseudactinotalea sp.
AACTCGATGCCTACGCGAGCTGTGTGGCAGTTGAGTAGCGACGTCTCGTCCCCCAGCCGCCGGCCAGGAGTGAGTGGCCCTGCCGACGGCCCCCGCACCAGGGGCGGGGCGCCGACCCACCTAGCTCCTTACCGCCACCCAGCGGCCGCACGGGTGCGGCCACGACAAGCGCCGTGGGATCGTCTTGTTCACCCTGACCCGAACGAGCTCTTGGTCACCTCAGCCTGGCCCCAGGCGTCTGGAAGAGATCCGTCTCAGGTCACCTAGCGTCTGGCCGGACCGGCCGACCTCATGTGGCGTAGCGCTCTCCGTGGAGGACGTCGAGCGGCGCCAATCTATGACTTGAGTTCGGACTGCGAGGGCCAAAGTCCGACGTATCGTCGTCTCATGCGGATGGAGCTCAGCGTGGGTGACGGCGTGACGGGCCTGCTGATAGACGGTCTCACTGAGACGCCGTATGTCGCTGCGACGCTCAAGGTCGAGTCAACAGGCTTGGTCCTCGAGGTTCCATACATCATGCACGGCGAAACGGATCAGTTCCGGCACCTCGAACAGTGGTTCAGCGGTCGTATGCCTCCGGCGAATCTGCAGTTGTACACGAATGGAGGCACTATCTCCCTCTTTGACATCACATGGGGTGGCCATTCCGAACGACAGATAGCTGTCGGCATCTTACGGCCCGCGCTTGCCGTGCTGCATGGCCGCGACGGCGACCTCTCTGATCCGCTCACGGTCGCGACCCTGCAGAGCCGTGTTGATGGTCTGAACGAGTGGGGGAAGTCCAGCGCGATAGAGATCGACCACCACGTCGACTCGGCAAGGCTCGTGACAGGGCTCTCGATCTCGGTGTCATCGGTGCCTGCAGCAACATGGCGGCAAGGCGATGCTGTGATGACGATCCGCGCCTCATGGAGCACGGAGGAGACGACTGACGAAGCCGGTCGCGCAATGCGGATCCTCGACAACCTGATACTTGAAAGCACGTTCGAACATGGCGCCAGGAGTGTGGCCGAGCACCTGCGCGAGCACCGAAAGGTCGTGGACCTCCTGACGATCCTGTTCGGGGGCCGCACTAGGTATCTTGGTCACCTGGTTAAAGATGCACGGTTCGTGGACTACAGCCTCGGCGGCACGGTGATCGGTCATCCGACGGTCGAACTGTTCAGCCGTCAGACGATCGCAGATCGACCGATTCGAAACAGTCCACCCACGTCGCTGACACGTCCCCTGGCATCGCTGGCCGAGTTAGGAGTCGATGCGCTCGTCAAGTGGTCGCAGAACTACGACGAGTGGAAGAGATTCATCCTCCCTTCCGCTGGAGCCTTCCGCCGGGAGAGCCCGTATCTCGAGGACTCGATCACCTCCATGTGCATCGCAATGGAAGCGGGCGGCCAGATCCTCGGGCAGGTACCAGGCGAGGCCGCCACCTACGGTCGCAAACGACCAACGCTTGCGACCTACGTGTATCGATGCCTCAGCGCGATAGGTGTCGACTGGGGCGAGAATATATCGTCCACAGTTGGCCTGGCGCGAGCGATCGCAACCAACGGGAACACTCTGAAGCATCCGGATCGAGGAGCGTATCCCGACTATACCCAAAGCTACGTAGTTCGAATGGTTTCGGAACTCACTGTCAGACTTCTCGCTCTGTACTTGGCCGGGGGAGCTAGTGACGTCCTGGCCGACTACCGAAAGGTCAGCGGACTGGCCTGGCGGGAGCGCCAAGTGCTTCAAGAGAACGCCATCTCCATAGATGACGCTGGCGTGTTCCACCTCGGATGACCGACGCCTCTGCCGCCGCGGGAGCCACCGTGCTGCTGGCTACACACCGCCGCTCGTCGAGATACAACGCGTGCCTGCTCGCACGTGATGGCTGAAGGACGGGCATCCGCGCGCCGTGAGACGATCAGCCCTCCGTTGGCTCTAGGTTGGCTGAATGGCCGAAACGCACGAGCCCTCACAGCGGAGCCTCATCACCTCGCATGAGCTTTCACGCCGTGCGATCAAGGGCTGCTGGGCCCTATCCCTGGTGATGGTGGGCGCTGGAGTGACCGCAACCTTCCTCGACAAAGCCGGAGCGGCCGCCGCGACGATGCTGGCGATGGGAGGTGTGCTTGCGGTGATCGCACTCATGGGTCGCGTCCCGCTACGGCTTGAAGTCGCCGGCACGAAACTAGACGCCACCTACCCCCTCGACAAAGCCTTCCAGGCGGGCAAAGACAGTGGTGAGCAGGCCGGCCTGGAGAGGGCACTGCGGAAGATCGAGGACGCACAGGAAGAGGGCAAAGATATCGCCAACATCGATCGGGAACTACGCGAGAGCGTTCGACGGATCATAGAAACCCACCTCCCGGTCGACGCTCAAGACGACATCGCGGAGGGCAGCAACTCGACTACCGACGTTGCGGAAGGTTACAGCGGCCCTGCCGCGTGCCGAGCCGCGGGGATCACCTACCGCCAGTTGGATTATTGGGCGCGAACGGGACTTGTTGAACCGAGTGTAGTGATATCGGACTCAATGAGCCGCCGCTACTCAGCAACCGACGTCGTTCTGCTCCGTGTGACCAAGGAATTGCTAGACACGGGCGTCTCACTCCAGTACATCCGCTCCGCCATCGATCTTCTGCGAGAGCGGGACCTGCGAGAACTGGCGCAGATCACGTTGCTGAGCGATGGCGAAGGCGTGTTCATGGCAACGTCTCCCGATCAAGTAGTCAAGCTAGTCGAGGGCGGGCGGGGCATGTACGGCATCAATCTCGCCAGGTCCGTCTCAGAAGTTCAGAGAGCCCTAGATGGCGGCGGGGTATAGGAGCTCACTCCGGCCTGCGGTCGGAGTGAGCGGCGCACCAGCGACGGCATGACGGCGCCACGAGAGGCGCCCTCCGGCACCTAAGATCGCGCTTTCGCTGTCGATGAAGCAGACCCAAGCACGGGCTTGGCGCTGCACGACTATGTCAGTATAACGCGATGACATCGACGACGATGGCGGGGCCCTTAATGTAGGCGTGCACGTCCTCCAGCGGTTGCTCCAGACCAATTCTCTCCACGAGGTCTGCGACTTGTTTATCGATGTCAAGCATCATGAAGCGGCGCAACATATATTCCCAGTCGTGAAGCAACCACTGCTCTGCCGAGAAGTAGCCGTCATCGCCACCGTCAACAATCCTTGAGACCGTACCTAGTACCCGGAGCTCTCCCTCGATCCGGTCCTTGGATGCGTCGTCCACGAAGTAGTGGGGGCTGAGGTTCGCGTACACCTTGCAAGGGAGGCGGTCGCCGGTCACCTGCAGCAGGATGGGCACCGGCAGCAGCGCGTTGTGGAGATAGACGCTCTTGAACTCGTCGAGGACTTCCGAGGCACCGAGTTCGACGTCCTTGATAGCCAAGAGCTGGTCAACGCCGACAGCGTTGTCATCAATGACAATCGCGTCGCCCGCCATCTTGCGTAGGATGTAGAAGGCCTTGCCCGCTAGTGACGCGGAGGTAATCCTGGTGGTGCCTTCAATCTCGACTAGGTCATCCCGACTGATCGCGGTCGCGTCATCCGGATGGGTTGTGATGATCCCTTGGTGAACCATGTCGTCGATGACCCTGCTAACAGTGGCCTTCTCGCGTGGCGTCAGCGTGTAGGTCGACTGAACCTCCACATCGTTGCCGATGGATCCTTCGGCACCGATCCCGGAGAAGCCGACTTTGCCTCCACCTGATCGCTTACTACGAGTAGTTTCAACGATCTCCGCGGCGTGAGGCATGTGGATGTCGTTGTACTCGGCGTGAGACAAGAGTGTCTCGGTATCGAGGTAGATCGGAGAGCGCAGCGGCATGGGCCAATCTTGCAGTATGTCGTCCACCCTTGGTGGCACGAGGCGCCAGGTCCGTAGCAGCATGGCAACCCCTCGCAGGTGCGCTCATCTGGGTCGTGACACCCGAACCTTCCGAAGAAGTGCGCAGCGTCCAGCGCTCGGCGGGAGAGCTTGGCCCGCGCCGGGGCGACGGCGGTTGTCTCCGCGCGACCCGCCACAGGGCCGAAGTGAGGCACCACAGATCCGCTGATCCGCCCCTGGGTTTCGTTCCTATCAGGCGGCTTGGGGGACGAGTGCTCCCAAGGGTGGGTCGAGCCGAGCGCAGTAGTCGGTCTCGACCTCGGCGAGTGTGCGCATGTCGAGTTCGCCGTGTAGGGGGCGTTATTCCACCACCACACGCATTCCAGGGTCGCGAGCTCGACCTGTTCGACGGTGCGCCAGGGGCCGCGGCGGCGGATGAGCTCGGTCTTGTAGAACCCGTTCATAGCTTCGGCCAGGGCGTTGTCGAAGCTGTCGCCGACGGTCCCGGTCGTGGGCTTGGCGCCGAATTCTGCGATCCGGTCGGTGTAGACCAGGGCTAGGTAGTTCGAGCCGTGGTCGGCGTGATGACCAGGCCATCGAGTCGGCCGCCTGCGGCCCAGGCGGCCATGTTCAGCGCCTGCAGCGGCAGGATGTCGGCCCTGACGTTTCTCTTAGCCGCACAACTGACCATCCAGAATCGTCGGTCGCTCGCGACCTTCCTGTGGCCGAGCGCAGGGGGCTGATGGGGTGCCAACCATGGCGGCGACGGAGCGACTATCTGGAGCGAGACTAAGGACTCGATCTGCGGTGGCGACCCGTCCGGCGATCAGGTGCCATGGCGCCATGTCGAGGTCATGAACGCCCCGGACCGCGCCTCAGCCTCTGTAGAGCACGAGCGGCTGTGTCTCCACCGACCCCCGGTGTGAAGGTCATCCTGTCCAACAATGACCAACCAAATGCTGCGGCCTGGACGAGATTGCCGATCATCAACCGTGACTGCGTCAGTCACGGACGTGACCGACGGCTTCCCGTCGGCGCAACTGCGGCGCCGGATACCGGCGTGACGCCCTTCGGAAAACGCTCTGGTGATGGATGCCAGGACTGAGATCCTAAAGGGCTCGTCCACCGCGACTCGCTCTGGAACGTGAGCGTCGCGCCGAAGCGGCTGCCGACCTGGGCTCGGCCATCGGGCGCGCGCCGACCCGATCGGGACGGTTGCCCTTGGAGAGGCCCTGAGATCTCGTGCTGCGGGGGTCAGCGTAGGCAAGCTTGAGCTGTGGCGCACCGCTCCCATCTCCCGTGGTATGGCCCTGATTCGGCCCGCATGGTGCCGGCCATCGGACCGCGGGAAGTGCGGCCTCGCGGGACCGCCGGCGGCACAGGTGGTTCTGACGGCTTCATCGCGCCGGATTGGTTGGGGCACGACGACCGCCGTCGAGCACCTGCGCGGCGCGTAGCCTCTTGCCATCGATCGGGCTGACATGCATGGCGCCGCCCTTCTGAGAAATGCGCACTGGGGACCCATACCCTTCGAAGCGTAGAGACGGCTCTTTCGCCTTCCTCCGCCACACGCCAACCGGCTGGGGCAGCAAAGTTGGCGTCGACCGCCGCGCTAGCCAGACCTCTAGAAGGCTCGACGCCAGAGCATCACAGAAGGCAGACGTGGACTCCGTCAAGCCGGCAATGATCGCCTCTGACTCCCTGTCCAGCACGGTGTCGTAGAGCTCAGCGGTCTTCGCCATGGCCTCAAGGTCGTGCCATTCGGGCTGTCTATACATCGCGTGAACTATGCGGTAGTCGTTCAGCGACTTCCCAACTAGTAGTTGAAAGCCGACCTTCTCGGCACGATGCGCCTGTGTGTTCCTTGTTCGCAGTAGCCACGGAAGCCAGTCAGTCGGGCCGTGGTCGTCGGCTGACTGGACTGCGGCCATCACCGCCTTCTGTAGTCGTTGGCCAGACGAATCCGATGCGAATCTTGCTGGCCGTACAGTGGGAAAGTCAGCAGCGATCCCGTCTAGCATCCCCCAGTCAGCCCTAACCGGGTCGACGGCGACCGAGCTAACCACGACAGCTGCCGCAGCCATGCGGTCTAGCGCCTGCACCAGGTGGAAGATGGCACCCTCGGCAGAGATCTGGATGTCGCGCGTCCTGCGCACCTCCGCGGGCCTTCTACGAACGATGAAGGTGCTGCCTGCCCTCTTCCACTCGCTACGCAACCAGAAGTTCTCCGCCGTCAGAAGCTCGCGGTGACGCTCTGCCTCCCGACGCGCGGCTTCGATGGCCACGCCCACCCCGCGAACCGAGCCGTAAAGGTAGTCGCTCACGACCACGACCTCATCCCAGTCAGTCTCCTCATAGAGATGCCACCAACCGATCCCGCCTCTGTCATCGTCGAGGTCGGAATGGATCTCGTCTAGCAGAGCGCGTAGCGCTGTGGTCATGACGCGCAGGGTACCGATGACCACTCCACCGCCGGTCCGGTCGCCTCGGCGACCGCATGGGCATAGTGCGTGCCTACCGCGCCGCTTTTAGGATCCCGTGAACTGACTCGTGTGAGTCTGACGCAGTTTCCCGAGACCGACACACTCACCGCCGACCTGGACTTCTACATCGACTACGGCCGCGCGCACACCAGCTCGCGCGAGTCCGCGATGGAGGACCTACACGCCTCCTGGACCGAGGACATCGCGCACACGCTCGCCTCGTACATCACCATCGCTCGGACCGCCGAAAGTGCTGAGCTGCTCGCCCGACACCGTGCGACGCCTGATCGCACGAGGACAGCTACGAGCGTTCCGCTTCGGACGCTTGATCCGCATCACCGCCACCGACATGAGTCGCGCGGGACGGCCGGCGACCGGCGTCGACCGCTCGCTGCGCCGGACAGACGTGCTGTGGAGCCAGGCATCGACGTCGGGCCGCAGGTTTGGCGAACTGGAGGAGCCGCGGGCTGCGGGTCAGTCGCCCTCGACGGCCTCCGCTGCCATCGTCTTGCCCTCGGCGACCTTCTCGTCGTCGTCCTGGATGACGCCTGCCGCCTCGGCGATACGTCCCTTGACTGCCTTGGCGACGTCGGCGACCGAACGTTCGTCGGCGTCGCCCTCCGGGTTGCTGGAATCGACGTGGAGGCGGTCGTCGTCGTCGGCATCCCCCGCCTCCTCGCGCGCGTGCTGCACGCACAGGCGGGCGACCTCGTCGGCGTGCGCGTACATGACCGAGTGCGCGGCACCGGTGATCTCCCAGAGTCGCGACGACGGCAGCAGGTCGCCCACCTCGCGCACCCACTCGCGCGGCGACACCGCGTCGAACTCGCCTCGGATCACGAGCGTGTGCGCCTGGATGTGCGGCAGCCGCTCCTCGATCGGGAACGCCATCATCTTCGGCAGCACACGCGCGAACCACTTGACGCCGCAGAACAGGTAGCCGCTGAGCGCGAGGAGCTTGACGGTTCCAGGCTCGCGCATGGCGGCCTGCACGAACCGGCACGCCTGCGTGAGCACGCGTCGCTCCGACGGGTGGATGACCGGTCCGATGAGCACGAGAGTGCTCAGCTCGGGCCGCCTCGACACGAGGTCGCTCACGATCTGGCTGCCCATGGAGTGGCCGACGACGACCGGGTCCTCGAGGCCGAGCTCGTCGATGACACGACCCACGAGGTCGGCGTACTCACGGATGCTGAGCGCGTGATCGGGATGCGGCACCCCAGCGAAACCCGGCAGGTCGACGGCATGCACCGGACCGAACTCGTTCAGGCGCGGCGCGAGCTTCTCGAAGTACGTCGACGAGACGCCGATCCCCGGCACGAGCAGAAAGGGTCGTGTACCGCCCTCGCCGACCGAGTTGACGCGTACGTAGACATCGCCCGCGGGGACCCTGGTGACCTCGACCCCGGACGAGAGCCGCCGACGTCGCTCGCGCGTGTGGGCGGATACTCCGGTCATCCAGATCACGCTAGCAGTGGGGTCCGGGGTGAACCAGCGGGCCTTGGTCGCCAACGTGATCCGCGCAGGGCGGGCGCACATCGTGGAGGAGGTGCCGGCCGACGTCGGGAGCAAGGCCGGCGAGCCGCCAGTCCGCTGGTGGGAGGTGTATCAGCTCTGGTGGGTGCGCGCCGCGATCTCGTCGGCAAACTCGATCTCGGAGTCGTCCTGGGGTTCGTAGCCGATGACCCGACGCGCGTTGGCGATCGACCAGAAGGTGCGGGAGTTGCCCGAGACGCCGTAGAAGATCTGGAACGGGACCCCGTGCTCGTCGTCGATCGAGGGTGCCTCGATCGAGCGGACGTAGAGCTGCTGCAGGTCGCGCTCGGAGACCCAGCCGGTGATGTCGCGCAGGTAGTCCGCGGTCGGGCGATCGGCGAAGTCCTCAGCACGGATCGGACGAGGGCAGACGATCCGCACGTGAACGTTCTCCACCACCGGTCCGGCGCCGCCGCTGGCGTAGAGGAACCCGAGCGATTCGTAGGCGGCTTTCGCCCAGCCGTAGAACGTGTCCGGTCGCGGGTAGTCAAACGGGTCCACCCGATCGATCCGGCCGGCCTTCCACGGCTGCTCGTACCACTTGGAGGCCTGGTTGGTGCTGGTGACCACGACCCGCCGTACCCCGGACTGCTGGGCAGCTTCGAACACCCGGGCCGTCATGTCGAGATTGCGCCGCTCGGCGGCATAGCTCGGGGCGTCTTCATCACGGACGTACCCGGCGTGCACGATCACGTCGACGCCCTCGCACAGGCGCCGGAGCTCGGCGGCGTCCGCAGTCAACAGGTCGACCAGCTCCACCCCCTCGACCTGCTGCCCGTCCCGGTCGGTGTCGCGGACGTCGATCATCGTCAGGTCATAGCGCTCGCGCAGCACGGGCAGCAGCTGACCGGCGACGTAGCCGGTGGCGCCGGTCAGGAGGACACGTAGGCGGCTCATCGATCCAGTGTGACAGTCGCGCAGGCCGATCCCCCGCGAGTATCGGGTTCGTCACAGCGACCAACCTGACATCCGCACTCTCCCGAGCCTCGGCCTCATCCAGACCTATGACTCTCCGTAACAGTCAGGAGCGGTCGATCTCGCTGATGGTGAGGTGGGCGATGGGTCGAGCTCCCTCCGTGACCGTGATGATGTCTCCGATCTTGGCCAGCGGCGCGTGCTCAGGGACGAGCCATTGTGCGCGGGCAGTCGATGTCCACGAATTCTTGTCAGCGGTGTCGACCATGATCGAGGCAAGGTGGTCGTCAGCCGGCTCGACGTACCCAGTCGCCGCGAAGACCTGGCCATCAGGTGTGGCGGGGTACCCCGTGGCCCGGACGCGGTCGATGTCCGGCCGAGTGGCACGGCAACGATCAGGGCCGTGATCGCGGGGCCGATCTCCCATCGGAGACCTGCAGTCGGGCGGAGACGGTGGGAGCCGTCGCGGAGCGGCTGGCTCCTTCGTCGCGAGCCACCCGGCTCCTCCCAAATCCCGCCACCTGTCAGGTGCCCAATGTCGAAGGACCCCGCCCGAAAACCATGGGCGAGGTCCTTCGACATTCGGCGGAGACGGTGGGAGTCTCTGCTAGATCACTTTGACCTGCGGTATTGGTGCCCTGATGAGGTGTGTGCCAATACTGTGGCAATTGCAGACCCCAGCCAGAACCGGCACCAGCGTCGTCGCGGCAGCGCCCGGGTGAGACCAGGACAGCGAGGCCTGCGCGGCGCTCACAGGTCCAACACCGACCCGATCCATCAGCTGGGGCGCCATCGTGGTGACGATGCCGCTGATCTGCTCCTATGTTCTCGGCCAGGACGCGGGTTGCGTCACTGATGGCGATCGCGAGCCGACGTGTCTCGGCCCGCCGGACGAGCTACTCGGTCCCGTCGCCGGCGCGGGTCCGGCGACGGCTGATCGCGGTCAGCCGGGCACCGTTCAGGACGCCCCGAGCCAGGGTGCAGTCGGTGTCGTCGCCGGACAGCAGCAGCGCGCGGCGCCGGTTCACATGTTGGGTCTTGGTGAGCCTGAGCTCACGGCGGGCGCCAAGCAGGATCCGCAGCGCTTCCCGGTCGCCGTCTCCGCGCGGGACCGGGAACTGGTCGGCCGGCAGTCGCAGAGGCTGCAGCACGGCAAGGTGGGCGTCGATCGGGTCGGACTTGCCGCGTCGGCGCTGCCCGCGGCGGGGTCGAGTGACCTCGATGACGGTAGTCCCAGCGGCCTGCAGGGAGCGCATCAGGCCGATGCCGTAGCTGCGGGTGCCTTCCAATGCGACGATCAGACGCGGGTCTGGGGCATGCTCGGCGATCCAGGCGAGCACGGTGGCGAAACCCCGTGACGTCGTTGCTCATGGTGGTCGTGGCGATCGGCGAGCCGGTCGCAGAGGCGATCTCCAAGGTGTGAGTGTCGCGGTGGGTATCGCCGCCGACAATGGCATCGATCGTGTCAGCCAAGAGACTCATGACGGGTTCCCGTTCCTTCCAGGACGGGTATCGTGGTTAGCGCCGATCGGCGAGGAACGCACCAAATGGCGTATCTGTGATGGGTCACACTTGCGCGGACAGGCTTCTGATCAGGCCAACAGGTGAGCCCGCCCGGTGCCGGCACCCAGGACGACAAGTCCTTCAAACGGCACACCGAGATGGCCAAATCACGCGTGAGTCAGTCCCGAGCGCCGACACCGATCTTGCTCGGCTTTCCTCCCGGAGCGCCGAGCAACACACTCACAGGTCACGCGATGACAGCTGCCGCATCAACGGACGACTACAGCGACCGCGCACCACTTTGCGGGAATGAACTCCGGCCACACCGTCTGCGGGAGTCTGCCGGGCCGTGGAGCTCGTAACGGCGCGGCTTGTGGAACTGAGGCTGCATCGTGACCGTGGCCAGCACGCGCCGGCCACGTCACTGCCTACGCGCGCCGAACGGCAACGAGGCGGCTCCGATCCGATGCCGGACGGCGCTGCGAACTCGGATCGGCCATCCATATGGGACCGCGTCAGCGTTCGGCCATTCTGGGGCGGTGCCGAAGTCAGGTCGGCGGGGTTCGCGGTTCCGAGCTCGGCTACGCCCAAGACGTCCGTCAAGATGTTGACCATCCGAGGAGCGGGGCCATTCGAGCCCTACCGTGGTTGACGCGCGTCGGCGAGTGAGATGGGTGGTAGTTCTTGTGTCCGTCCGATCTGGTACCAGTACGCGACAGTGGCGATGTCGTCGCAGCGCTCAAAGAGCGCCCCTCCGTGATCGCCGATCTGCTGGAGGGTGGCGCGCATCGACGTGTGGAAGTAGATCGGGTCGGGGAGGTGCCACCGATACATCCCATGAACGGGCGGCATGTGCGCCGCGTACGGCGACGTGCGAGCCGGATCGGCCAGGACGTGCTGGGTATAGCCCGAGTACGGCGCGCTGAAGAGCGAAGGCTCCGGACCGCGTTCGGGATTCATATGTGGCTGGAACGCCCACGCCCCCCCGACGTAGTCCTCGAGCCCGGTGCCGCAGATGGTGGGGCGCTCGACGTCGTCGTCGAGGAAGAACTTGACCTCGCCTTCCCCCCACCAGTGGCGCTCGAGCGCGGTCAGATTGACGAATGTCCCCGCGTAGACGCCGCGACCCTCGATGCGCGGCAGGATCTCGTGGTCCACGCCGAGCGGCGCCGAGCGGTCGCTGCGGCGCCAGAGCGCATGGAAGTAGCCAGCGCCATCGTCGACGTCATCGCCGATCGTGCCGTCGACCTGGTAGAAAACCGCCTCCACTGGCTCGTCGTGGTCGTTGCGCAGCTCGATCCTCGCGTGGCGGCGAAACGGCATCGGGAAGTAGCAGTTCATGCCGTTCGTCGGGGCGACGACAATCGGCAAGGAGGTGATTAGCGCAGGCATTCCCGACCCGCTGCAGAAGAAGTCGCCCAGGGGCACTTCCACCGAAGGCGTCGCCTCCTCGTCCCAGAACATCCGGAGCACCAGGTTCCGCAGCACGTATGGTCGCGCGCCGTTGTTGTGCGGCACGGTGATCCAGATGTGCCGGATGATCCCAGGTCCCGTGGCGTCAACCAGGACGGTCGTGCCACCGGCCGGGATGGTGACGCAGGGGCTGCCCTTGCGACCCGGACCGAGTGCCGACGCCGCTGTGCCACCACTTCCTGGAGCGCCATCGGGGTTCTCGGCGGACCAGGAGCGGCTCGCGACCGGCAGTACCGCGAAAGCGTCGGACAGCCCCATCAGCGGGCCACCACCTTCGACCATGTGACCGCGAGCTCGATCGTCGAGCCGGTCGCAAGCTCTCGGGTGATCCGTACGGCAGAACCACCGTAGGACTGGACGACCTCGCTCTCGTACCGGCCGTTCTCGCCGTCGACGCGGATGTCCTCGATCATGGCGCCAATCGGCACCGGCAGCTCGACGCTTGTACGCACGGTCTCTCCCGTCCGGTTGCGCACCAGGACCCGACCGGCGTCGGCGCCGCAGCTGTGCTCGATGTCGACGTGGTCGGGCCCGAAAGGCAGATCCCGCCATGCGTAGCCGGTCCAGGGTGTGAACGGTGCGACCGTGAGGGTGCGGTCGCGCCAGGAGCGGCGGATCCCGAAGACGTCGTGCATGAGGCGGGCGACGATGACTCCCGCCGACCATCCGCACTTGCTCAGGCCGCGCTTGACGCGTGCTGTGTCGGTCTCGCCGTGGGCGAACGGCCACCACCATAGGGATCCATCGGCATCGGTGGTGCGGCGGATCACCTCGAGGGCTTGGCGCAGGGACGCAGGGTCGCGCGTCTCGGCGAGTGCATGGGCGTGAGCGGGATAGGTGACGCCGTTGTAGTCATCCCAGTCCCAGAAGTCGACGCCGTT
>NZ_JBMDXJ010000097.1:0-9576 GCF_048594945.1 Pseudactinotalea sp.
GGTAGACGCGTTCCAGGAACAGGTCGACGGCGTCGCTCCCCATGTTCGTGAATCCCCAGCCGAGATCGGCGTTGTGCCCGATCACCACGCCCGGGAGCCCGGCGAAGCTGAACCCGGCGACCTCGAACTCGCACTCGGGTCCGACCGCGGTGCAGTGGAGCCCGTTCTGGTACCAGATGCCCGGCTGCGTGATACCCAGGTGTGGGTCGTTCGCGAGCAGCGGCAGACCCGACTCGGAGTGCTCGCCCGACACCACCCAGCTGTTGGACCCGAGACCGTCACCGGACCCGAGAAGGCTCGGGACGGCGTCGAGCGCTGCCTGGACGTCCGCCAGCCCGCTGAACACGCTGGCATCGGGCTGGGGCCGATCGGGCGCCGCATCGCCGTCGGTCGGCCCGGTCGCCACGCGAGTCTGCTCCGCCGCCTCTGCGGCCGCGTTGGCCTCGAGCAGCTCGGGCGTGGTGAGGATCGGGAGGTTGCGCTCGGTCGGATACTCCGGGTAGACGGCGTTGACCATGTCGAGCGCGACGTCGGACCCGTAGCCGGCCGCCTGGCCGTACAGCGCCGCCCGCCCCAGCTCGTCGCTGTAGTTCCCGAGCAGGTCCCACGCCATCGCCTTCAGCCAGGCGAGCGAGTCGATCGGCGTCCACGGCTCGACGTCGCTGACCTCGGCCTGCAGGTCGAGCACCGTGTACTCGAGCGCGAGCTGCCCGGGCGCGCGCGAGGAGATGTACGCGTTGACGCCCTCGGCGTACGCCTGCAGGTACGTGCGCGTCTCCTGCGACAGCAGCGGCCATTCCTGCTCGGCGATGTGCCGCCAGCCCAGCGTGCGGATCATGCGATCGGCGTCGAGCCCGGCCTCGCCCACCAGCTCCGAGAGCCTGCCGGCGGTGAGGTGCCTGCGGAAGTCCATCTCGAAGAAGCGGTCCTGCGCGTGCACGTATCCCTGCGTCATGAACAGGTCGTGGGACGTTGAGGCGTAGATCTGCGGGATGCCGCGGGCATCGCGCAGCACCTGGACCTCAGCGTCGAGCCCGTCGATGCGGAACTCCCCCGCGTGGTCGGGCAAGGCACGGCGCGAGACCGTGAACAGGGTCACCGATCCGACGACCAACACCACCGCGAGAACCGCGGCGACACCGATCCCGATCCGCCGCCACACCGACATCTTCGACACGACAGCGAGACTAAGCCATGTCGCTCCGCGCAGAGCGGTGGCGAGCCGGACTGCCGCACCGGACGTAGAATCCCGCTTCGTGCCCACCTATGCCTACGCCTGCTCCTCCTGCGGCCACCGTTTCGACATCTACCAGGCCTTCTCCGACGACGCCCTGACCGAGTGTCCTGAGTGCGGTGGCGCCCTGCGCAAGCAGTTCGGGAACGTGGGCGTGGTGTTCAAGGGCTCGGGCTTCTACCGCAACGATGCGCGCGGCAAGAGCACCGATTCCTCGTCCTCGTCTTCTTCGTCGTCGTCGGAGTCGAGCACCTCGACCAGCGCCGGCTCGAAGGAGTCGACGAGCACGGACTCGAGCAGCACGACGTCCACCACGACCTCCGCGAGCAAGGCCTCCTGACCCTGGTTGTCCACAGGGGTGCGCCGATGCACCCCTGTCCACAGCACCCCTGACCGGCTCGAGCGAGCGCCCGACGGCGTCCCTAACGTCGTCGGCATGTCGTACCGATCGAGGTCCTTCCGCCCCGTCCTGTGGCGGTACCGCTGGCTGGTCGTCGCCTGTTGTCTGGCGTGCGCGACCTGGGTGGCGATCGGCGAGCTGCGCCCGCCGCCTGAACCGACCAGCCCGGTGCTGGTGACGGCACGCGATGTGCCCGCCGGTACCGTGCTGACCGCCGCCGACGTCCGCCTCGATGCCGCCCCACGCGCCCCGGGTGGCGCCGTGCCACTCGAGGCCGCGGTGGGTGCCACTGTCACGATCGGCCTTCCCGAGGGGGTGGCGGTGGTCGAGACGATGCTGCTCGGGCCCGGACTGGCCGAGTCCGCCCCCGAGGGCTGGGTCGTGGTGCCCGCGCCGCTCGCCGACCCAGTGCTCGCGGACCTGATCCGTGTCGGTGACCGCATCGATCTGTACCTGACCGCTGCGGACACCGGCGGCCGGCTGAGTGAGGCGGAACTGGTCGCCACCGGCGCGCTGGTGCTCGCGCGCGCGAGCCCTGACGCCGGCGAGACGTCCTGGCTCGGTGGACCGGCATCGAGCAGCACGGGCGTGGTCGTGGTCGCGGTCCGCCCCTCCGATGCGCCCGGCATGGCTGGCGCGAGTGGCTTCGGCCCGTTTCGGGCGGTCCTGTCCGCCGTTTGACGCGACGAGGCCCGGGTGACCGTACGGTCACCCGGGCTTCGCCCAGCGCACCGCAGGTGGCAGTGCGCAGACCGCGCGGGTTCAGGCCTGCTTCTGTGCCTTGAGCAGGTCGCGGATCTCGGCGAGGAGCTCGATGTCGGTCGGAGCCGGAGGGTCCTCCTCCTTGACGCCCTTCCTCTTCTTCTGCAGCTCGTTGAACTTGTTCATCGGGACGACGAACACGAAGTACACCACCAGCGCGGTGATGAGGAACACGACGATCGCATTGAGGATGGTGCCGAAGTTGACGAACGTGGTGTCATCCCCGGGGCGCAGGTAGAACCCGAGTCCCGCTGCATCGGGAGATCCGACGGCGGCGAGAATCGGCGAGATGATCGCCGAGACGAAGCTGTCGACCAGTGCTTGGAAAGCCGTGCCGATGACAACGGCGATCGCGAGCTCGACCACGTTGCCGCGCATGATGAAGTCTTTGAAACCCTGGATCATGGGTGCCCCTTCTGTCACGAGGGGCGACGATGTCGACGCCCCGATGCGTCCATGAGGCTAGTACCAACGTCCCTCGGGCCGCATCAACCCCAGTGCGGCGGAATGTCGCGGCGCAGCCGCTCTTCACGATCCTCCGGGAGATCACCCCAGGCGCGTTCGTCGTCCTCCCACGCCTTCTCGTCCGTCGAGGGCAGCTCCACGCCGGGCCTGACGGCCCGCCGGTGGCGGCGGCCGGTGGCCGGGCGAGGCGCATCGTGCCCGCGCCCATCAGAGTCAGGCTGCTGGTGCCTGTTCACCCGGGCATGACCTCGCCTGCGTCGAAGAGCCCCGGCTCGATCATGCGGTGCCGGCCACGACGCCGACGGCGTCCCGACGCTCTGTCCTGCACGTCCGAGGCTCCTGTGGTCGCCTCGGAAGATCGGCTTCGGCTCTCCTCACCGCTGGGCTTCGAGGCGTGCTCGGTCTCCGGTTCGGTGCCCGGCTTCGACACCGCGTCCGACTCTGCGGCGGGTGCCGGCTCGGACTCCACCTCGGGCCGCGCGATCGGTGTGGTCTCGGGCTCTGGCTCGGGCGGCGCGAGGTTCGCCGGTGCGTCCGTCTCGCCCGTGTCAGCATCGGGGTCAGGAGCCGATGCGGCGCTGTCGTCGGTGGCCGGCGGCGGCTCGTCACTGACCGCGGTCCCGTCTGCCAGGTCCCCTTCGCCCGGATCATCGTCGTCCAGCACCGGTGGCGGCGCGGGGGCGAGGCGGGCAGGCGCGGCGGCGCCCGTCCGCTCGGCGACGATCTGCTCGACCGCGTCCCGGATCGCCGTCGCCTCACCCTGCGGGTCCATGAACACGGCCGTCGAGAACACCATCCGCACATGCCAACCGCGGTTCTCGAGCCGCTGTACCCAGTGCCGGTCCCGCCGGCGCAGGCTGGGCTCGGTGACGTAGTCCACGTCATCGGTCAGCACAGCGAGCAGCAGCTCACCCGGCAGCGCGGGGTGGCCGATCGCGAGCGGGACTCGCACGCCACCGATCGGTCCGTAGCGGGGCACCACGGTCAACCCGAGCCGCTCCACACGATCGGTGAGGTCGCGCAACAGCCTGTCGGGGACGTCGAGCTCGTCGTCGGCAGCGCTGCGCTCGGCGACGCCCGCCTGCGCGAAGGCGAGCAGGTCGCGCAGCGCGACCGCGCCCGCCGCCCGGAGCCGCTCGGGGTCGAGCTCGTCCGGCCCCAGGCACGAGACCATGGTGAGGCGGTGGCGGCACGCATCGAGCGCGTCGACCAGCAGCTCGGCCCCGTGTGCCCCGCTGATCTCGCCGAACCGGTACAGCACCCGGCCGTGCGGGGTCTTGCCGTAACCGACCGTGAGGATCACGGTGTCGCGGCGAAGCCCGGCCACCGAGGAGATGTCGACCACCGTGAACGGTTCGGGTGCCGCCGGGTCGAAGAACCGAGCCACGCTCGCGCCGGCTGCCGTCGACATGACGGCCTCCCGAACCCGGTCCGCGTGCCGCGCGTTCAGTGCGATCACGGCGAGCGAGGACTCCGGGTGGGTCAGCGCGTGCTCGATCACCAGGTCGACCACGCGGTCCACCTCAGCCTGCACGCTCTCGACCGACTCGGCACCCGGCCCCGGCATCCCGGTCCCGTTGACCAGCTCCAGGGTGATTCCCGCCGGTCGCGGCGGCGCAGGCACGGGTCGGATCACATCGCCGTAGCCGTGCTCGGCGAGGAACCCGGCGATCTCGGCGTCGAGGTCCAGCCGGTCGCCGGGGAGCTCGACGCTGGGCAGCACGTGCGCCGCCGCCACCAGGCCGGCCCCGCCGCGACGGGTGTCGCCGATGACCACCACCTGACGGCCCCGGGAGATCGCCGCGATCGCCTGCTCGGTCGGCAGGTGCTGCACGGCGTCGAGAATCACCAGGTCGACCGACCGCTCGGTACCGAGAACCTGTGGCACCAGCATCGGCGGCACGATCCAGATCGGCCGCGGCGCCCACACCACCGCGCCGAAGCGACGCTGCAGCTCCTTGAGGTCGCTCGTCCCGTGCCCGCGCACCGCGCGGTACAGATCCTGGGCCGCCGGCTTGTCAGCAACGATCGTGGCCCTGACATGCTCGGCGACCTGCCGCAGCACCGGGTCCCGGAGCGAGGCGGTCTGTGCGCTGTCGAGCTCGCGCAACCGCTGCGACGCGACATCGAGCGACGATGCGTCGAGGTCCGCGAGCGCCGGGTCGCCGCGCAGGAGCTGCTCCAGCAGGCTGGACCACCACGCGAGGTCGAACTCCGGGCCGACCAACTCGGTCGGGACCCGGCGAGCCGTCAGATCCTCCACCAGTGGGCCGAGACCGAGCCGCTTGAGGGCACCGAGGACACCCGCACGCTCCGGCATCTGCCGGAGCGTGGCGTCGTCGTCCACGAGCCGATCGAGCCGCGCACGCAACTCTGCGAGCGGGACGTCCCGCAGATCGGTGTCGCCGAGCGCCGGCGAGAGCACGTCCTGCAGCGGCTCCACCAGCTGGGCGACGTCGTGCTCGGTGTTGAGGACGTCGGTCATCCCTTCGGGCAGCCGCGGCCACCCACCGCCCGCGCAGTGGCGGCGCCACAGCTCGCGGCGCGCCTGGACCGAGACCAGCTCGGCGTGCAGGTCAGCCACGGTGACACCGGGCCGCAGCAGGTCCTTGGCCTGCTTGCGCAACCGGCGGCGGGCGCTCCAGCTGAGCGTGATGTCGTGCCGGTCCCGCCAGCCGCGGCTCGCGCTCGCCGCCGCCATGTCAGTGGCGCTGCGTTCGAACACCTGCGGCACGAACACGTCGAGCGAGGCCCGGATCCCTTCCAGGAGCTCGAGCTGTTCGGACCACTGGCGTAGCGTCGTCGCCTCGTCGAGCCCGGTCTGGGCAGCGGTGGCCTCGACCTGCTCGAGCATGGTGGGCAACAGATGCCCGAGCTCGCGCACCCGGGCGAGGGTCTCCGTGGCGTGCTCGGCGCTTGTCAGCACCGCGCCGTACCAGGGGGTGTCGGAAGCGCGCAGCCGGAACGCGCCGAGCGCGGCCGCGCGCGCCAGCTCCTCCCGGGCGTGCTGGCGCTCGGTGAGCGTCATCTCCACGGCCCGCGGGTCGAGACGCACCTGCGTGCGTGGTCCCGGCCGCTGCGACGTGAGCTCCGCCAGTTCCTGCATCGCGAGGTATGCCGACGCGTCCCACGGCGGCCGGGCCGTGTGAAGGGCGTGGATGTAGTCGGACAGCGCGGCGCGCGCCTCGCCCAGCTCATGACGCATCTCGGCCACGCCGGGATCGAACTCGGGCGCCTGGGCGTCCAGGCCGTCCACGAGGCGTTCGGCTGCGGTGTCGCGCCAGCGGACCTCGTTGCCGAGGTCGAGCACGAGGTCTCCGAGCCCGAGACCCCGCAGGCTGCCGTGCAGGGAGGCGCCGGCCCGCTTGGTGCCGGGGACGTACAGCACCCGCTTGCCCTCCGCAGCCGCCTGTGCCGCGAGCGCGGCCACGGTGCCGGGCACGTCCACCCCGGGCGGTGCATCGACGAGCAGGTGGCCGCCTCCCGCCACGGCATCGAGCACGCGGTGCTGGCCGGCATCGAGGTCGCCGACACCCAGCTCCGTCTCAGGGTCTGGATCGGCGAGCCTGCGCGCGGGCAGCGGGCGGCGAAGACTCCGGATGTCCGGCTCGCTCCCGGCGAGCGCGGCGACGACCTCGTGCCGGCGCAGGCGGTCGGCGTCGAGGTCCTCGGCCAGTGCCTGCCCGGGATGCACGAACGCCCCGAGCACGATCCTTGGCTCGAGCCGGAAACCGGTCACGACCGGCTCCGCCGCTGCCTCGAGCTCGGCAAGCGCGGGAGCCGGCGTGAAGCCGTGCGCGGCCTGCGTGGCAGCCACGAGATCCGATGGTGCGATGTCGACGCCACGCGCATGGAGCGCCCTGACCAGCACCGGGTTGATCTCGACCACGGGGTCCAGCTCGAGGTCGACCTCGGCATCGGCCGGATGCACGGTGATCGTCACCGGCCGCAGCAGCACCGGGATGTTGACGGCTCCCTCTGGAGCCGACCCCTGGTCGGACGCCGGATCCGTCCACGACGCGACGCCGATCGCCACGTAGGTGGGAGCGAAGCCGTAGCGCTGCGCGAGCTCCTCGGTCCGTGCGCCGACGATCCGGGCCCGGCGGCGGGCGTGTGTGAGCGCCGAGCCTTCGCGGGCGAGGTTGCTCAGCCGGGTGCTGCGCCCGGCGAAGAGCTGAGCGATGCCGCCGGGGTGCGCAGCGGTGAGGTCCACGAGCGCGTCGCCGAGGCTCTCGACGTCCCACAGTGCACTGCCGCCCGCCAGGTCGCCGAGGCGGCTGCGCCACGTGGCCGTGGCGGCGGCGACGGGATCCTGGGGCGGGGTCTGCGGTGTCACGGTCGAGTGCGTGGGCGTCTCCTCGGCGGCCGCATCGTCGGTGGCCGCGTCGCGCTCCGTGTCAGGTTCAGTCTCGGCATGGGGGTGCCGAGACGGCTTGCGGGGCGAGATCACCTCCCCACGCTAACCGCGCAACGGGTGGTTGGGCGTCCAGACGCGCGGAACCTGGGCGATCCACGCACCCAGCGGCGGGTCAGAGCACGGTGCGCGCCGCGCAGGGGGCGAGCGGCGCGCACCGGCGTGCACAGTCTGCGCCGTGCGCACGGTTCACGCAACACCGCCCGGCGTCTCGGCCGCCGGCCGGTGCGAGACCACGGGCGGCGCGGAGGTGGTGCTCGCCGGCGCCAGCCGCACCGCCACCCATGGCAGCATCGTCTGCACGAGTGGTCCGATCGCGAGCGCGTAGAGCACCGTGCCGACGCCGACCACGCCTCCCAGCGCGAAGCCGACCGCGAGCACGGCGACCTCGATCCCGGTCCGGACCGCCCGGAGCGAGAACCGGCTGCGCCGGGCCAGCCCCGTCATCAGGCCGTCACGCGGACCTGGACCGAGCTGCGCGCCGATGTACAGAGCGCCCGCGAGCCCGTTCAGCACCACGCCACCGAGCAGCAGCGGGACCCGGATCGCCCAGGAGTCCGGTGCGGGCAGCAGCCAGAGCGCCAGGTCGGTTGCGGCGCCGATCACCACCACGTTCGCCACTGTCCCCAGGCCCGGCATCTGCCGCAGCGGGATCCAGAGCAGCAGCACCAGCGCACCGATGATCGTGACGATCACACCGAAGCTCAGGGGCAACCTGGCTGCCAGGCCGCTGTGGAACACGTCCCAGGGGTCGAGCCCGAGCCCGGACCGGATCATCATCGCCATGGACGTGCCGTACAGCCACAGCCCGAGCAGCAGCTGCGTCAGACGGCGCGACAGCCGCCCGGCACGGAGCTGGTCCTTGGGGGTCAGGTTGAGGAGCACGTCGGTGGTCACAGGTCGACTGTGGCACCAAGTGGACTCCTGATAAATAGCCACTTGTGAGAAAGTGGCTGCATGGCGACGACGATCAGCCCGCACCGCCTCGCGGCCGTGCTCGGCGAGTTCGACCGCGACCCGGCCTACCTCGGGCTCGCGAACGCGCTGCGGCTGCTCGTCATCGACGGTCGGCTGCCGCACGGCACCAAGCTGCCGAGCGAACGGGCGCTCGCCGCCGCGCTCGACGTCTCACGCACCACCGCCACCCGCGCGTACGCGATCCTCGGCGAACGCGGCTACGCCCGTGCTCGTCACGGATCGGGGACCTACGCGCACCTGCCGGCGGCTCGGCATCCCGCTCGCGACCGCATCCTCATGCCGAGGCTCGACGCCGATCACATCGACCTCGGCTCCGCGGCAAACTCGGCGCCGCCCGGCGTGGCCGAGGCGCTCGTCGCCGCCGCGCAGGATGCGGTGCCCTACCTCGGCGGGCACGGGTACTTCCCCGGCGGGATCCCCGCGCTGCAGGAGGCGATCGCAGCCCACTTCGAGGCACGCGGACTTCCCACCGGTCCTGACCAGATCCTGGTGACCCCGGGCGCGCTCTCGGCCGCGGCGATCGTCATGCATGCCCTCACCGGACGCGGCGACCGGGTGCTGATCGAGGACCCCGCGTACCCGAACATCCCGCGTGCGCTCCGCGGTGGCGGTGCACGTCTGGTGCCCAACCCCCTCGACATCGACGGCTGGGATCTCGAGGCGACCGCCGCCGTCGTCCATCGATCGAAGGCACGAGCGGCCTACCTGGTGCCCGACTTCCAGAACCCGACCGGGCACCTGATGACCGGGGAGCAGCGCGAGCGCTACGCCGCGGCGCTGGCTGCCGCCGACACGATCCCGGTCGTAGACGAGGCCGCGCAGCAGCTGCTGCTCGACGAGGGCGAGATGCCGCCTCCGTTCGCGGTGTTCCACCCACAGACGATCACGCTCGGCAGTGCCAGCAAGATCTACTGGGGAGGGCTACGGCTCGGCTGGATCCGGGCGCCGCGGCCGCTGATGGACCGACTCGTCCGCACCCGGATCGGGCTCGACCTCGGTACTCCCGTGCTCGACCAGCTCGCACTCGCGCGCCTGCTCACCGATGGCGCCGAGGTCCGCGCCGCCCATCGCGAGCGCCTGCGAGAGCAGCGTGAGGCACTGCTGTCCGCGCTCGCCGAGCACCTACCCGAGTGGCACGTGCCGCGCGCACCAGGCGGCCTGTCGGCGTGGTGTCAGCTTCCGACCCCCGTGGCCAGCGCCCTGTGCGCGAGCGCCGAGGAGCATGGGGTGGTGATCGCACCCGGCTCGGTGTTCGCCGTCGACGGACGGATGGAGTCATTCGTGCGGATCCCGTGGATCCGGCCACCCGCCCAGATGCACGAA
>NZ_JBMDXJ010000098.1:0-21557 GCF_048594945.1 Pseudactinotalea sp.
GCGTCGATGATCGTGACCTCCTTCTCGGTGCCGTCCGAGAGCTTGGCGACGCCGGGGAGGATGGTGCCGGCATACAGGAACACGGCGGCGAGGTCGAGGCGGGCAGCGGCCATGAGCATGCCCGGCAGGGACTTGTCGCACCCCGCGAGCAGCACCGAGCCGTCCAGCCTCTCCGCCTGCATCACGGTCTCGACCGAGTCTGCGATCACGTCGCGCGAGACCAGTGAGAAGTGCATCCCCTCGTGCCCCATCGAGATGCCGTCGGATACCGAGATCGTGCCGAACTCCAACGGGTATCCGCCCGCGGCGTGCACCCCTTGCTTGACCGCCTGCGCGAGCCGGTCCAGCGACAGGTTGCACGGCGTGATCTCGTTCCACGAGCTCGCGACGCCGATCTGGGGCTTCGCGAAGTCCTCGTCGCCCATCCCGACCGCACGCAACATGCCGCGTGACGCGGTTGCCTCCAGCCCGTCGGTCACCACCCGGCTGCGGGGCTTGATGTCGGGTCCCGGTTCCTCGGTGATGGCCATGTTCGCGAGTCTATGACCGCACGATGCCGGGTGCACCGCCGACCGGTGGATCCGATCCGGGACCTCCGGCCCAGGACCTCGGACCCACGCGGCCGCGACTCGGGCGCGCCAGACTGGTCCTGCAAGCCCGCCCCACACCCAGCCTCATGAGGAGGAATCGTGTCCAGCCCCGCCCGCTCCACCCGTACCGCCACCATGGCAGGTCTCGCCGCCTTGATCGCCGGAGTCATCTTCGTACTCGCCGGTGCAGCCGTGTGGGTGCTGATCGGCACCCAGCTCTCCGCGCAGAAGATCACGGTCGGTGACGACGCCGGTGAGGCCGTGCCCGCCCTGTCCTGGACCGCAGGTCAGACGGTCTCCGGACCCTTCACCGCGTACGCGCAGGCTGAGATCATCGACATGCACGCCACCGCGATCGCCGGCGGCAACACCTACGCCGAGCTGGGTGCCCTGGTGTCCGAGGCACAAGACGCCGGCGACACCGAACGCGCCGAAGAGCTGCAGGCGCAGCGCAACACCGTCATGAACGCCTCCTTCCTGCGGGCGTCCCTGTTCACCTCGGTCGTCTCCTACGGCGTCGCCGCCATGGCCATCGTTCTCGGCATCCTGCTCGTCCTGGGCGGGCTGGGGCTGCGGCAGGTAGCCGCAGCGGTGGCCACCACATCGCAGCGCGTCGAGAAGGAGGCCGATCTCGACTGACCCCCTCATTCGAGATCACGGGCCGGCCACCAGCGATGGTGGCCGGCTCTTCTCGTGCCTACGCTGAGGTATGGAGATCGAGACCCAGCACGGCCTCGCACGTGCCGAGGTGCTGCCCGGCGACGGTGACGGCGTGCTCGTGCTCGGGCACGGCGCGGGCGGTGGCACCCACGCGCCCGACCTGCGCGCCGCCGGCGCAGTCGCCCGAGGACTGGGTTGGTCGGTCGTCTTCGTGGACCAGCCTTACCGGGTCGCGGGGCGGCGCGCTCCGGCGCCGGCCGCCCAGCTCGACGTCGCCTGGCTCGCCGTGCTCGCGGCCCTCCGTGAGAAGGGCGTGATCGGGTCGGGCCCGCTGGTGGTCGGCGGGCGGTCGTCAGGGGCTCGGGTCGCGTGTCGTACCGCCGACGACGGCGCAGCCACCGGCGTCGTGTGCCTCGCCTTCCCCCTCCATCCGCCGGGCAGGGCGAACGATCCGACGAAGTCGCGCCTCCCTGAGCTCGACGCAGTCCGGGTGCCCGTCCTGATCGTGCAGGGCGAGTCCGACCCGTTCGGCATGCCGCCGGAGGATGACAACCGCAGGATCGTACGTCTGCGAGGCAACCATTCACTCAGGTCCGACATGCCGGGACTTCGCTCCGCCGTCGAGGCCTGGCTCCCCACCCTCTGATTTCAACGCTCTTCCGCCACCACAAGACTTTCACCGCTGTTCCGGCATCGCCTGTCGGTGATGCCGGAACAGCGTTGAAAGGTTGGCTGTGCCGGAAGGGCGTTGACAGGCTGGCTGTGCCGGGCGAGGGTGCTCAGGCGCGGTGGACGCGGATGTCGCCGCTGACGCTACGCAGCCGTAGCACGGCGCCGTTCTCGCCCTCGCTGGGCTCGTCGCCGGCCTCGAGGTCGGAGCTGACGCGGCCGGAGATCGAGCTGCAGTCGAGCAGCGCAGCCGTGCCGCGCGCGACGCCCACGAGGACGTCGCCAGAGGCGGCCTTGGCACTGACCTCGCCGTGGCTGATGGTGCGCACGGTGAGGTCGCCGGAGCCGCTGCCGAGCTGAACCCGGCCGGCGGCGGCGCCGATCGTGGCGTCACCGGAACCGGTGGTGACCGACAGGTCGCCGGATCCCTCCACGGTGATGTCGCCGGACCCGGCCCGCAGCTCGGAGCGGCCGGCGCTGCGTCCGATCCGGATGTCGCCGGATCCGGTCGTCACGGTGGCGCTGCCCGTCTCGCCGAGGCTGACGTCGCCGGAGCCGCTGGCGATGCGCACCTCCTCGGCGCGTTCGAGCGTGAGGTCACCGGAACCACTCTTGATCTCCGCCCATGCGAGCGCGCCCTGGGTGCGCACATCGCCGGATCCGGTCTCGACGTCGATCGAGCTGCCGGGCGGGATCGTCACGGTGACGACCACCGAGCCGCGGCTGCCGAACAGCCCGCCCACCGACTTGGGCACGGCCACCTCGAGGCGGCCGCCGGCCATCTCCACGCGGGTCGCGGCGGCGAGGTCGTCGCCACCGCGGCGGGGCTCGACGTCCACGACCACCAGCGGGGCCGCCTCGTCGGCGACGACCACGAGATCGCTGGCGCGCATCTTGGCGGCGAGCGTCAGCGGCCCGGTCGTCTCGAACTCGTACCTCACAGCTGCGCCCCTCGGTTGGCGACCGGTCGATACGTGCCGGTGAGAGCGCGGCGACGGCGCGGCTTGGACATGCGCGTGAGCTGCTCGTCGAGCGGCGAGCTCATGCGTTGCGCGATCAGTGCCTCGTAAGCGGTGCTGTACATGGTGTGCTCCTTCTGGGGGGTGGTGTCAGCGGACCCAGCCGGTCATCGTGCGCCCGATGCGCACGCGACCGCCGGGGGTGGTGATGTCGATGCCGGACTGCGGCGTGAGCGCCTGTTGCGCCGCGCGCACGAGCCAGGTGTTGACCGAGACGCCCTCGGCGGCTGCGGCCTCGTCGATCTGCCCCTTGAGGTAGTCGGGCAGCCGCAACGAGACGCGGGACATGCCGCCGTCGTCATCCACCGGGGGCGGCGGTGGGGCGGGCGCGGCGGGCGGCTCGGGGGGCGTGCCGAACGGAACCGTGGAGTCCTCGTGCGACGTGCTGGCGCGGTCCACCACGATCTCGGGGTTCCCGCCGCGGAGGCGGACGTCGATGACGTCACCGTCGAGCCGAGCGGTCACCTCGGCTGCGACGTCGGAGGCCATCTCCATGAACGTGAGCCGGATCGCCGGCTCCATGCCCTGGGCGAGGCGCTCAGCGGCCTCGCGGACCTCGGGGCTCGAGGTCTGCGCACTGGTGACAAGAGCCGAGTTGAGGCTCGTGACGTACGGGTTGAGATCCATGACGCCATCATGACATCACCGTGACGCCATGTCAACACCATGGCGACATCACATGTGGCGTCGGATGATGTCGTGGTTGCGTCAGGGGTGACGCCAGAGTGACGCGTGGCGGTTCACGTCCTTGTAGAGCAGGTACCGGAACGGCCCCGGACCGCCCGCGTAGCAAGCCTGCGGGCAGAAGGCGCGCAGCCACATGAAGTCGCCCTCCTGCACCTCCACCCAGTCGGTGTTCAGCAGGTACACGGCCTTGCCCTCGAGCACGTAGAGGCCGTGCTCCATCACGTGGGTCTCCGGGAAGGTGATCGCTCCCCCGGGCTGGAACGTGACGATGTTGACGTGCATGTCGTGGCGGATGTCGCTGGGATCGGCGAACCTCTGCGTGGCCCAGTCGCCGTTCGTGTCGGGCATCTCGACGGCGTCCACCTGGCTCTCGTGGGTCACGAACGAGGGCGGCGGCTCGATGCCGTCGACCGCCTGGTACGCCTTGCGGATCCAGTGGAACGTGGCGGTGGCCTCGGAGCGGTTGCGGATCGTCCACGACGCCCCAGGCGCCAGGTAGGCATAGCTCCCCGCGACCAGCACGTGCGTGGAGCCGAACAGCTCGAGAGAGATCTCGCCGTCGACCACGAACAGCACACCCTCCGCCCGCTTGTCGCCCTCGGGCCGGTTGCTCCCCCCGCCCGGGGCGACCTCGACGACGTACTGCGAGAACGTCTCGGCGAACCCCGAGAGCGGCCGCGCGAGCACCCACAGCCGGGTCGCGTCCCAATGCGGCAGCAGGCTGGTGGTGATGTCGCTCATGGTGCGGCGCGGCAGCACCGCGTAGGCCTCGGTGAAGACCGCGCGGTCGGTGGTCAGGTCGGTCTGCGGCGGCAGCCCGCCGCGTGGGACGTAGTAGGTCACGCCTGTCCTCTCCAGATCAGTCGGCCGGCGGGGCGCTCGAGGTCGATCTCGGCGCCCGCCAGCAGGGTCTGCCGCACCACGCCGGACAGCGTGTGGTCGGCGTACGGGGTGATCGCGTGGCGGTGCTCGAGCCTCTCGGGCCGCACCACGAAGGCCTCATCGGGAGCGAAGACCACGAGATCGGCGTCATGCCCGACGGCGATGGTCCCCTTGTCGCGCAAACCCACCAGCGCGGCGGGTCGCGCGGCCATCCAACGCACCACCTGCGCGAGGTCGATGCCTCGGGTGCGGGCCGCCGTCCAGACGATCGACAGTCCCAGCTGCAACGACGCCACCCCGCCCCAGGCGGTCCCGAAGTCGCCGGTCTCCAGGTTCTTGAGATCGATGCTCGACGGCGAGTGGTCGCTGACGATTGCATCGATCGTCCCGTCGAGGAGCCCTTGCCAGAGCAGATCGCGGTTGCTCGCCTCCCGGATCGGTGGGCAGCACTTGAAGGCGGTGGCGCCATCGGGTACGTCCTCCGCCGCGAGCGCGAGGTAGTGGGGGCAGGTCTCGACCGTGATGCGCACGCCATCGGACTTCGCCGAGGCGATCATCGGCAGCGCGTCCGAGGAGGACAGGTGCAGCACGTGCACCCGAGCACCGGTCCACCGTGCACGCTCGATGAGGGCAGCGATCGCGAGGTTCTCGGCACCGCGGGGGCGAGAGCGCAGGAAGCGCTCGTAGACCTCGCCCTCGGCATGCGGGGCGCGGTCGATCGCACGCGAGTCCTCCGCGTGCACCACCATCAGCCCGTCGAAGCCGGCGAGCTCACGCAGGTCGTCCTCGAGCTCGTCAGGCTCGAGGTAGCCGAACTCCGCCACGCCCGAGTGCAGCAGGAAGCACTTGAACCCGAGCACGCCGGCGTCATGGAGGGCGCGCAGCTCGCCGGTGTTGCCGGGTACCGCGCCGCCCCAGAACCCCACGTCGACGTGCCGCTTGCCCTCGGTCGCCGCGACCTTCTCCTGCAGGGCAGCCACCGAGGTGGTCGGCGGGATCGAGTTGAGCGGCATGTCGACGAGCGTCGTGACCCCGCCCCGGGCGGCCGCACGCGTGGCGGTGTCGAACCCCTCCCACTCGGTGCGGCCAGGCTCGTTGACGTGGACGTGCGTGTCGACGAGCCCGGGCAGCAGCACCTCGTCCGCGCCGAGGTCGACCACACGGTCGGCTGCCAGTCCGGTGCCCAGTGGCACCAGCGCCTCGATGCGCCCCTGGCGCACCCCGACCTCGCGGGCCCGGAAGCCCGCCGATGTCAGGACCGCCTCGCCACGGACCACGAGGTCGAGCGGCTCGGTCATCTCGTCTCCTGCACGTGATCCACGGCGATGCGTTCTCCGACATCCTCCAGCAGCCTGCCCGCCTCCGCGAGGCAGACGGCGACATCGGGTTCGAACTCCGTGAGCAGGTAGCGGTCGGCGAAGCCGTGCGCGGTGAGCTCGTCGCGAGAGAGCGTGGTGCGGCCGGCGACCGCGATCGTGGGCACGCCGGCCGCTCGGGCCGCCGCCGCCACGCCGACCGGCGTCTTGCCGAACAGGCTCTGCTCGTCGAGCGACCCCTCCCCCGTGACCACCAGGACGGAGCCCTCGAGCGCCGCCCCGAATCCGGTCAGCTCCAGCACCATCTCGATGCCGCGGCGGCGATGCGCCCCGAGCAGCAGCTGTGCGGCGTAGCCGACTCCGCCGGCAGCGCCCGCCCCTGGCTGCCACGCGGCCGATCGGGCGCCCTCGACACCGGCCTCCGCGAGGGCCTCGACCCACCGGTTCAGGCCCGCTTCGAGGTCCGCGACCGTGTGCGCGCCCGCACCCTTCTGTGCGCTGTAGACGGCAGCCGCGCCTGTGGCGCCCAGCAACGGGTTCTCGACGTCGGCTGCGAGCACGACCTCGACGGGACCGAGGCGCCGGTCGAGCCCCGTCAGATCCACCCGGGCGAGCCTGCGCAAAGCGTCGCCGCCGTGAGCGAGGTCAGCTCCGCCGCAGTCGAGGAGTCGGCCGCCGAGGGCGGCGATCAGGCCGGCGCCACCATCGGTCGAGGCGCTGCCGCCCACGCCGAGCACGATCCGGCGGGCACCGGCGTCAAGTGCGTCGGAGATCAGCTCGCCCGTGCCGAACGAGGTGGACTCGCGTGCGGAGCGATCGTCGGCCGCGGTGTAGGACAGACCGGAGGCGAGCGCCATCTCGAGCACCGCCGTCGGGCCGTCGCCCTGGTTCGGTGCGAGCGCGTACCGGGCATCGACGGGTGTACCCAACGGCCCCGTGACGCGCACCTCGCGGACGTGCGCACCTGCGGACAGGGCAGCGTCCACGGTGCCCTCGCCGCCATCGGCGAGCGGGATCTCGCTCACCCGCAACCCGGGAGAGCCACGCCGCAACCCGGCTGCAAGGTGCGCAGCAACCTCGGCAGCGGCGAGGGAACCCTTGAACTTGTCCGGTGCGACAACGACTGACGGCATGGAGGCAGTGTCGCTGATCGCGACACCGCTGCCGTCAGCGCTCGTGATCCACGCCGCTCAGCCGTGCGACGCCACGGTAGAGAGCCGAGTGGTCGAGGCCGCCATCGCCGTTGGCACGTGCCGAACCCATCAGCTGCGCAAGCAGCGCCGCCGCCGGCGTGGCCACGCCCGCCTCGCGTGCGGCAGCGGTCACGATGCCGAGGTCCTTGTGGTGCAGATCGATCCGGAACCCTGGCTCGAAGGCGCGCTCGAGCATCTTGCCGGCCTTCTGGTTGAGCACCGCCGAGCCGGCCAACCCGCCGCCGAGCACCTCGACAGCCGCCGGCAGATCCACGCCGTAGGCCTCCAAGAACACCAGCGCCTCAGCGAGGGCCTCGATGTTGACGGCCACGATCAGCTGGTTCGCCGCCTTGACAGTCTGGCCCGCACCGCTGGGCCCGACGTGCACGATCGTCTTGCCGACCGCTGCGAACACCTCGGACGCCGTCGCGAAGTCGGATGCCTCGCCACCGACCATGATCGAGAGCGCCGCGTTGATCGCGCCGGGCTCGCCTCCCGAGACCGGGGCATCGAGCATGCGCAGCCCCTTCTCCTGAGCTTCGGTGGCCAGCTCGGATGCGACGTCGGGGCGGATCGAGGAGAAGTCGATGACCAGCGTGCCGGGTGCTGCATGGTCGAGCACGCCGTCCTCCCGCAGCACCGCGGCGACGTCGGGCGAGTCGGGCACCATGATCGCGACGATGTCGGCGCCTGCGACCGCCTCGGCAACCGACCCGGCAGCTCGCCCGCCCGCCTCGACGAGCGGCGCGGTCTTCTCCGGGCTCCGGTTGAAGCCGACGACGTCGAACCCGGCGTTCTGCAGGTGCACCGCCATCGGCGAGCCCATGATGCCGAGGCCGATGAACGCAAGCGTGGTCATGGTGAGTGGTCCCCTCTCGTACGGTCGGTGCCGGTCAGTGCGCCGTACGGCGCTCGCGTGGCACCCAGGCGAACGGGTCGGTCTGGGAGGCGGGCATGGCCGGCTTGTACTCCAGGCCAACCCAGCCGGCGTAGCCGCCGGAGGCGAGGTCGCCCAGCCAGCGCTCGATCGGCAGGTCGCCGGTGCCCGGCTGATCGCGTCCCGGGGCGTCGGCGATCTGCACGTGCGCGACCCGGTATCGGTAGGCGGCGATCGCGGCATCGACATCGTCGCCGTTGACCGCCAGGTGGTAGACGTCCAGCAGCAGGCCGAGGTTGGTGGCGCCGTGCTCGGAGGCCACGCGGTCGATCACCGCCACCGTGTCCGCGGCGGTCTTCAGGGGGTAGGCATCCATCCCGGAGACCGGCTCCACCAGCACGATGCCGTCGATCCGCGCGACGGCGGCGGCCGCGGCGGCGAGGTTGCGTGCGCCGAGACTGTCCTGCGCCACGGGATCGGCGTCAGGCTGACGGTTGCCGTACAGCGCGTTGAAGGCGCGGCAGCCGGTGCGCTCGCCGATCTGTGTGACGACATCGAGGTTCGCGAGAAAGTCCGACTCGCGCTCCGGCCACGACACCAGACCACGGTCGCCGCCCGGCATGTCGCCGGCGTTGAAGTTGAGCCCGGTGAGCTGCACGCCGGCGTCGGCGAGCGCCTGCACCAGCGCGTCGACGTCCGCCTGGTCAGGCGTGGACGAGGCGAACGGCCACCAGAGCTCGATCGCATCGAACCCCGCGGCGCGCACGGCTGCCGGACGTTCCAGCAGTGGCAACTCAGTGAGAAGGATCGAACCGTTGACCGTCAGCCGCATCGCGTACTCTCCACCTCGTTGCCACACATGCAATACTTGTAATCTTGTCAGGCAAATGTTAGTTCGCGGGCCCTGTAGGCGTCAACCTGCGACCCGTCGGCTCAGCAGGGCGCGCAGGTCGGACTCTGGGAACGGCACCTCGTCCGCGCCCACGGCACCACAGTCGAGCCCGCGCACGAGGAACGACGCCATCGCACGGGCCGTGGCCGGCTCATCCATGACGTCGCCCTCGCGGTGAGCCAGGTATCGCTCGAGGCGGTCGAGGATCGCCTCGAGACCGGCGCGGAAGAAGGCGTAGGTGGCGGCGAATCGGCTCGGCAGGTGCGCCGGGTGCAGGTCCCATCCCTGGTAGAAGCCACGGTGCAGCGACCTCCTCACGAGCCGCCCGTGCACGGCCCACGCGGCATCGACGGCATCCCGGTCCCCGACCGGGATCACGTTGGTCGAGCCGTCGGACAGTCGCACCGCGGTGCCGGCAGCGGCCACCTGCATCACGGCCTTCGCATGGTCGGCGGCCGGATGCTCCATGCTCTGGTCCCCCGCCGCGAGGCCGAGCGAGGCCGAGTAGTCGTACGTTCCGTACGGCATGGCGCTCACGCGGCCCTGACCGGCGGTGATCATGAGCGGCAACAGCGAGGTGCCATCTGGTCCGAGCACCGCCTGCGGAGTCTCGACCTGGATCTCGAACGTGAGCGAGCCCGGCTGCAGCTCAAGATCCTCCTCGAGCGCGGCCAGCGCGACCACCATCGCCTCGACCTGCGCCACCGAGGTGACCTTGGGCAGCGTGAGCAGCAGCCCGTGCGGCAGCCCCGGCCCGCGGTGCAGCCCTGTGACGAACCGCTCCAGCGTGCGCAGCCCGCGCGCTCGCGTGGGCTGCTCGAGGCTCTTGAACCGGATCCCGATGAACGGCGGCAGCTCCCCGCTCTCGCGCAGCTCCCCCACCGCCGCCACGGCAGCGTCGACTGCGGCATCCTCCTCCTCGTCGCCGACCTCGCCGTAGCCGTCCTCGAAGTCGATCCGCAGATCCTCGATCGGCTCCCGCTGCAGCTTCGCCGCGACCAGCTCGCCCAGCCGGTCGCGCTCAGCTCCGGCCGGAACGCCGTGCACCTCGAGCAGATGCTGCGGCCCACCGGCCGAGCCGAGCGCCGCCTGAGCGGCGCCCGACCACGAGGCGATCGTCCCGCCGTCGAACCGGTGGGCAGGCACGTAGACCGAGTGCACCGGCTGCCGGGACTCGGCCGCACCGGGATACCGGCGCACGAGCTCCCGATCGGGCGCCTCCAGCAGCCGCTCGATCCGCTCGAGCGCGCCGGAGAACTGCGTCATCGGCCGGTCCCGAGCCCCAACGGGATCGCGCCGGTCGGGGGCAGCTCCTCACCGGCCTCCTCCCGCTCGGTGCGCACCACCTCCACCACGGCACGCGCGACCGCCTCCGACACCTCGGTGTCGAACACGCTCGGCACGATGTAGTTCGCGTTGCGCTCGGCGTCACTGACCACCTCGGCGATCGCGAGCGCGGCCACCCGCAGCACGTCGTCGGAGATGCTCACGGCGCGCGCATCGAGCAGCCCGCGGAAGATGCCGGGGAACGCGAGCACGTTGTTGATCTGGTTGGGGTAGTCGCTGCGCCCGGTCGCCACCACGGCGGCGTGCTCGGATGCCTCCAGCGGATCGACCTCGGGCGTGGGGTTGGCGAGCGCGAACACGATCGCTCCCTCGGCCATGGTCGCGATGTCCGCACCCGTGAGGATGTCCGGTGCCGAGACGCCCACGAACACGTCGGCACCCGCGAGGCCCTCGCGCAGGGAGCCGTCGATGCAGTCGGGGTTGGTGTGCTCGGAGATCCAGCCCCAGTTGTCGTCCGGCGCCGGCTTGGAGCGCGCCACCGCGCCGTTGACGTCGTAGCCCACGATGTGCCGTGCGCCCTGACGCAGCAGCAGCCGGATGATCGCCGACCCGGCTGCGCCCACCCCGGAGATGACGATCTTGACGTCCTCGAGCCGCTTCTGCACCACCTTCAACGCGTTGATCAGCGCCGCGAGCACCACGATCGCCGTGCCGTGCTGATCGTCGTGGAACACCGGGATGTCAAGCTCGGAGCGCAGCCGTCGCTCGATCTCGAAGCACCGTGGCGCGGAGATGTCCTCGAGGTTGACACCGCCGTACGCCGGCGCGATCGCCTTGACGATCCGGATGATCTCCTCGGTGTCCTTCGTGTCGAGGGCGACCGGCCAGGCGTCGACGCCGGCGAACTGCTTGAACAGCGCCGCCTTCCCCTCCATCACCGGCATCGCGGCCGCCGGGCCGATGTCACCGAGGCCCAGGACCGCGGTGCCGTCGGTCACCACGGCCACGGTGTTGCGCTTGATCGTGAGGCGGCGGGCATCCTCAGGGCGCGCGGCGATGGCCAGGCACACCCGCGCCACGCCGGGGGTGTAGGCACGCGAGAGGTCGTCGCGGTGGCGCAGGTTGACCTTGGGCTTGACCTCGAGCTTGCCTCCCAGGTGCATGAGGAAGGTCGCGTCCGAGACGTACCGGACGTTGAAGCCCTCCATCGAGGAGATCCGCGCTGACATCTCCTGCACGTGTGCCTCGTCGCGGGCGTTCGCGGAGACGTCGACCACCATGCCGTTGTCGGTCGACTCGACCACGTCGATGCCGGTCACGGCAGCACCGGTGTCGCCGACCGCGGAGACGAGGGCGGTCGTGGTCCGAGGACCGGTTGGAGACTCCACCCGGATCGTGATCGAGTAGCTGGGACTGGGGATCGCCATCGGTTCCGCCTCGGAGGTGTGGTGCGCGCTTACGGAGACTGCTCATGGTTGGTATCACGCCGCGGTGACCGGCGGAGGGCGTTCCGCCTGCGACGCGCGGGACACTCCGCCATTGTTCCTCACATTCCGCCATTTGGAGTACTCTTTCCGAAGAACGGAAGGTGAGGACGTGGCAACGAGCGAGACACCGCGCAGCGGGTCGGTGCAGTCCGTGGAACGTGCGGCCGAGCTGCTGGAGCTGCTGGCCGACGCGGGGGGCGAGGCGGCGCTCAGCGAGCTCGCCACCAGCACCGGTCTGCCGCTTCCCACGATCCACCGCCTGATGCGCACGCTGCTTGCCCTGGGGTACGTGCGGCAGCTGCCGAGCCGACGATACGCGCTCGGCCCCCGGTTGATCCGGCTCGGCGAGAGCGCGGGCCGCCAGCTGGGCGCCGACGCTCGCCCGTTCCTCGCCGAGATCGCCTCCGAGCTGGGTGAGAGCGCCAACCTCGCGATGATCGACCGCGACATGGTGGTCTACATCGCCCAGGCCTCCTCGGCCCACTCGATGCGGATGTTCACCGAGGTGGGCCGGCGCGTGTTCACCCACTGCACCGGCGTCGGGAAGGCGGTACTCGCCCAGCTCGACGACGACGCGGTGCGTGAGATCGTGCGTCGCGTCGGCATGCCCGCCGCGACCGAGCACAGCCTCACCGAGATCGACGCCCTGCTGGCCGAGCTCGCGGTCATCCGCGAGCGTGGCTATGCGATCGACGAGGGCGAGCAGGAGATCGGGGTGCGCTGCTACGCGGTACCGGTGCCCGGCGCACCGACCCCGACAGCGCTCTCGGTCTCGGGTCCCGACTCCCGCGTCACGGACGCCTTCGGCGAGAAGGCTGTGCCGGCACTGCAGCGCCGCGCCGCCGCGATCGGCGCCGCGCTGCTGCAGGCGTAGCTGCCTCACGCGAACGCCGGCACGGTGTTCCAGGCGCGCGGTTCGCTGGGAACCCCCTTGCGCGTCACGGACGCCTCGATCTTTCCGTAGGGCCGGTCGGCAGCGAAGAACACCACGTTGGGGTTGTCCTGCCCGAACGGGCTCAGGTCCACGGTGAAGTGGTGGTTGTTCGGGCAGGAGAACCGGATCTCGGTGACCTCTTCATGGGTCTCGATGACCCTCACAGCCATCGCCCAGAGCGTCTGCTGCAGCGCGAGCGAGTGCAGCTCGGCGAACTGGCTGAGGATGATCTGCCGCACCGAGTCGTAGGTCGCGTCGAAGTCGACGCCGGAGACGTGGTCGGGGTCGTAGCTCCACCATGCGGTCACGTCGGTGGCCATGATGCGGTCGGTCGCATCCGCGAGCGTGCGGTAGGTGTCGTCGACGAACCCGACGAACGCCGACCCGCTCGACTTCAGCACCGTGAGGTCGGTGACACCCGAGACCACGAAGGTGGCCTCGCCATCACGCTGCACCACCGTGCGGCGGACCTCCTTGCCGCCTCGCACGAACGAGTGGTCGTGCGGTCCGTTCTCGGTGACGATCCGGTCCCAGGAGTACTGCTCCACCTCCCACCGCCCGCCGTTGACCCAGTCGTAGCTGCGTGTGAAGTGGTCGGCGAGCCGCAGCGCGAACTCCTCGGGAGCACCGACGCCGTCACGCGCGAGCGAGTAGACGGTGTTCTTCTGGCTGTCGGTGGCCACGCAGTGCGCGTTGTCGCCGTGCGTGTGCACGTGCGTGAAGTCGCCGCGCAGCTGGCTGGTGACGTTGACGTCGGTGAGGTGGTGCACGTCGCCGTCACGCCTCACGTGCACGAGGCGGTTCTCCGCCTTCCCGTACTGGTTGAAGCCGAGCTCGGCGTGCTCGCTGACGATCTCGTACGGCTGCGCGGACGCAGCCTCCGGCGCGTGGTCGACCATGATCAGCTCCCTCGGTAGGTGGAGTAGGCGAACGGGCTCAGCAGCAGGGGCACGTGGTAGTGCGCCTGCTCGGCTTCCACGCGGAACGCGATGACGACCTCGGGATAGAACGTCCGCGTTCCGCGCGCTTCGTAGTACTCGCCGACGGCGAAGCTCAGTCGGTAGGTCCCGCCCGGCAGGTGCTCGGGACCGAGGGCCTCCGCGCGCCCGTTCTCGTTGGTGGTCCCGGTCGCGATCTCGCGCCATCGATCGCCCTCTCGGGCGTCGAGCACGACGGCGACTCCCGCAGCAGGGGCACCGACGGCCGAGTCGAGCACGTGAGTCGTGATGAAGGATCGGGTCGGCGAGTCCGTCATGTCAGCATGCCTCTCAGTCGACGGGCGGCGATCTCGCGCAGGTTGTCGGCGGCGAGGGCACGCTCCCGCTCGGGCGTGTGCTGCAGCCGTCGCTGCAGCTGCTCGAGGATCTCTGCGGGCGAACGTCCCGCGGCGCGGATGAGGAACACATGGCCGAAGCGCTCCTCGTAGGCGCGATTGCCTGCGGCAAGCTGCTCCTTGACGTCGACGCTCGCCTGGGCCACGGACGCTTGCTCGCGGCGCGAGTGCTGCGCCTCGGGTTCCGCCCCGTTCGCGCGCTCACCGATGCGAGGGTGGTGCGCGAGCGCGCTGTCGATCTCGGCGTCGGTCCACGGGTGCGCCAGCGTCTCGGCAGCCGTGACGGCATCCTCGACCTCGCCGTACGGGCGCCCCGCCACCACGGCCTCGACCCATCTGTCGACATCCGCGCAGGCGCGCACGAGCTCCGCCGCCTGCTGCGGCGTGGCCGTGTTGAACTCCTCCAGCAGCATTGCTGACCTCCCGCTACTCCTCGACCGAGGCCGACTCGGGCCGACTCAGTCCATCCGAGCGTAGGCGGGAGTGGTGAGGAAGTCGGCATAGTCGTCGGACACGGCGACCTCGAGAAACAGCTGCCTGGCCTCGTCGTAATCGCTCGGCTCGCCGGGCAGCGTCTCGACGACCTCGGCGACGATCTGTTCGACCAGCTCCCTGGTCACGGTGCGGCCGGTGTCGCTGAGCACGATGCCGCCCCGCAGCCACTGCCAGATCTGCGAACGGGAGATCTCGGCGGTGGCGGCATCCTCCATGAGGTTGTGGATGGCCACGGCACCCAGCCCGCCGAGCCAGGCACGCAGATACTGCAGCGCCACGTCCACGTTGCTGCGCAGGCCCTCTTCGGTGACCTCCCCTTCGGCCGAGGCGATGTCGAGCAGCTGCTCCGCGGAGACCTGCACGTCCTCACGCGTGTTGTCGATCTGGTTCGGCCGCTCGCCGAGAACGCTCGTGAAGACCTCTCGGCACGTCTCGACCATGCCGGGGTGCGCCACCCAGGACCCGTCGAATCCGTCGTTCGCCTCGCGGGTCTTGTCGGCGGTGACCTTCTCGAACGCCGCGGCGTTGATCGCCTCGTCCTTGCTGGGGATGAAGGCCGCCATGCCGCCGATCGCGTGTGCACCGCGCTTGTGGCAGGTACGCACGAGCAGCTCGGTGTACGCGCGCATGAACGGTGCCGTCATCGTGATCGAGTTGCGGTCCGGCAGCAGGAACTCGCTGCCGCGGCTGCGGAAGTTCTTCACGATCGAGAACAGGTAGTCCCAGCGGCCGGCGTTCAGTCCGGCGGAGTGCTCACGCAGCTCGTAGAGGATCTCCTCCATCTGGAACGCGGCCGGGATCGTCTCGATCAGACAGGTCGCCCGGATCGTGCCGCGCGCGAAGCCCAGGTGCTCGGAGGCGATCACGAACGCGTCGTTCCACAGCCGCGCCTCGAGGTGATGCTCCATCTTGGGCAGGTAGAAGTACGGGCCGAGACCCTTGCCGATCTGGGCGAGTCCCGCCGTCGAGACATACAGCGCGAAGTCCACGAGCGCGCCCGAGGTGGGTTCGCCGTCGACGAGGATGTGCTTCTCATCCATGTGCAGGCCACGGGGGCGCACCACGATGGTGGCCAGCTCGGCGTCGGGCTTGAGCGCGTAGCTCTTGCCGTTCTCGGCGGTGAAGTCGATCGTGCGGCTGACGGCGTCGAGCAGGTTGAGCTGCCCACCCACGACCGAGCCCCAGTGCGGGGTGTTGGCGTCCTCCTGATCCGCGAGCCACACCTTGGCGCCCGAGTTCAGGGCGTTGATCGTCATCTTGCGATCGGTGGGACCGGTGATCTCGACGCGCCGATCGACCAACCCCGGGGCGGGGTCCGCCACCCGCCAGGAGGCGTCCTCGCGGATCCCCGAGGTCTCGGGCAGGAAGTCCAGCGTGCCACCGGCGGCGATGTCGGCGACCACCTGCTGACGTGCGGCGAGCCGCTCCAGGCGGCGACCGTTGAGTTCGCGGTGCAGCCGCGCGATCAGCTCGAGCGCGCTGGTGGTGACGACCTCCTCGCCGCGCTCGGGCAACGGTGCGGTGATGGTGAGACCTGCGGGGATGTTCATGTCACTCCTGCTCTCGCTCCATATTCCACAATGCGGTATTGTGCTTCCACATTGTTGCAAGCCTATCGCGTGTAGACGAGGGCCGAGTACGGTCCGATCGTGACGACGGCGGAGGGCCCGTCCCCGTGAGCCTCGACATCGGCACTCGGGTGATCGGTGAACAGCGCCGAGTACGTGCGCCCGTCGGAGTTGAACCGGAGCCGCCAGGCACCCGGACCGGGGAACCGGACGGCGGCCTCGTGTGGCTCGTGCGAGGCGTTGAGGATCACGACCGCATGATCGGCGTCCGCGAGCCGCGCGTACGCGAGCACCTTCGCGGCATCATCAGCGTGCAGCACCTCGGTGTGCTGCCCCGTGAGTCCCGCCGAGTCGCCCGCGAGGTTGCGTCGCAGCGCGATCAGGTCGCGGTACAGCCGCACGAGGTCCCGGAGCAGCTCGGCGCGCTCCCAGTCGAGCGGCACGGTGTCACGGAACCACTCGTCCTCGAGGAACTCCTGCCCCTGGAAGAGCATCGGAACGCCGGGCGAGGTGAGCGCGAGCACCGCTCCGAGCGTCGCACGCTTCTGCGCAGCCCAGCCGCTCGGGTTGCCGGGCTCGACCTCCTGCGGCACGCGCGCCTTGCCGTTCGCGACCTCGTCGTGGGACTCCGTGTAGACCACCCGGGTGAAGGCATCGTCGTGGTCGCGCGCCGTGACCGCAGCGACCAGCGCCGGGATCGATCGGGCGCCGTCGTCGGGCGTGATGATCGCCGCGCGCACGGGGTGCACGAACCGCGCGTCCCACTGCGACTGCAGCCGGGTACCGTCGGCTGAGGTGATCGCTGGGTCGGACTGCAGGTCCTCGGCGATCGTGATGGCATCGGGCCGCTCGGCGCGTACCGCATCGGCGATGTCGCGCATCATGCTCCAACCGTCGCCGATGTCCTCCCCGCCGGCGTCGACCTTGCGCATGTACAGGGTCATGTCGAGGCGGAGCCCGTCGACGTGGAACTCACGTAGCCAGAACAGGGCGTTGTCGATGAGGAATCGGCGTACCTCGGGGCGGCCGTAGTCCGGGCGGGTGTCGCCCCACGGCGTGCTGCTGCGGTGGTCGTTGTAGAAGTAGATGCCGCCCTTGCCGTTCTCGGACCAGCCGTCGAGCTGCCACACCGACAGATCGCTGGGGCCGAGGTGGTTGTAGACGACGTCGAGGATCACCGCGATGCCGCGCCGGTGAGCCTCCCTGACGAGCTTCTTGAACGCGTCCGGGCCACCGTAGGAGGACTCGACGGCGAAGATGTGCGCCGGGTTGTATCCCCACGAGTAATCGCCCGCGAACTCCGCCAACGGCATCAGCTCGATCGCGTTGACGCCCAAGCTGCGCAGGTAGTCCAGCCTGCTGAGGGCGTCGGCGAGGTCTCCCGGACCGTCCTTGCCCGCGACGAAGCTGCCGATGTGCGTCTCGTAGATGACGAGTTCGTGGGCCGGCGGGCAGCGGAACGCCTCCCCCTGCCAGTCGAAGGCATCCGGGTCCCAGACGATGCCGTTGCCGACCGAGTTCGTCACCGCCCGCGCGTACGGATCGATACGGTCCAGCCTGCCGACTGCGGTGTCCAGCGCGAACCGGTACTGCGCACCCGCGCCGACGCCGGCGATCGTGACCTCCCAGATGTCACCCTCGCCGCGCGTCATCGGGTGTGCATCCGCATCCCAGTCGTTGAGGTCGCCGATCACCGCGACGGCGTTCGCATGCGGCGCCCACAGCCGGAAGGTGGTGCCCTCGGGCGTCACGGTCGCCCCGAGCGGTGCGCCGCTCACAGGTCGTACGCCGTGGGGTGGCGGGCCTCGTAGCCAAGTACGTGTGCGGCGAGGATCATGCGGCCACGCTAGTGACCGGGCCGGAAGTTCTCGGGTGATTCGCGGACCCGGTGGCACAGTTGCGGCATGACTGAAGCGTCCGGCGATCGTTCGACGACCATCCGCACCATCGAGTTCACCGATCCGATGGCTACTGCGCGGCTCGGGATGACGATGAGCGGGGTCGAGTTCCTGCGTGGCATGGCCGACGGCACGGTGCCGCCACCGCCGATCGCGGTGCTGATGAACATGGACATCGAGACCGTTGAGGAGGGCAAGGTCGCGTTCGGCGGGACACCCGACCCCTCCCACTACAACCCGATCGGAATGGTGCACGGAGGCTTCGCCGCGACCATGCTCGACACCGTGTGCGGCTGTGCCGTGCACTCGATGCTCCCGGCCGGCAAGGCGTACACCTCGATCGAGATCAAGGTGAACTACCTGCGGCAACTGCAGGCCGGGGTGCGCGTGGTGGCCACGGGCACCGTGACCAAGCCCGGCTCGCGCGTGGCGTTCGCCGACGCCACGCTGGCGACCGAGGACGGCACGCTCGTGGCCACCGCCTCCAGCAGTCTGCTCGTGTTCGACCCGCGGGCCTGAGCACGGCGGGGCACGCGGCCTCGACTACCCTCCACCCGTGGGTCGGCTGAAGAACTGGTGGAGCCGGTTCGCGGGCACGGCGGCCGGAGCGGCGGCACACCGGCCGCCACCGGAAGCGAGGTTCACGGAGATCGGCACGAGCTACCCGAGCGCGAGCAGCACCAACGCACCCGTGGTCACGCCCGCGCCGAACCCCTACGCGGCCTACCCGGGCGAGGGCACACGCACGCCTCGCCGCAACCCGATCCCCACGCCCGGCGCACCGCCGGCCTGGGGCACACCCGCGAACACCTCCGCGGCGCCCGCCGCCGCACCGGCCGCCACCCCGGGCCCCGCTCCGACTCCCTCGACCCCACCTGTCCCCACCGCGCGCCCTGCACGCACGGGTCGCCGCTCTCGCACCGGGACCGGGGTGACGTTCGGTGCCCTCAGCGCCGCTGTCATCACGGTCGTGGTGATCGTGATCGGGCTGATCGTCGGAGTGACCCAGGGCGGCGGCACCGGCGGCAGCGGCAGCGGCCCGCCGGGTGGATATGCCCCCGAGCTCGAGGCCGACTGGACCCTCAGCTCCCAGCAGTTGCTCGGCGACTACGGCGCGTTCGACAGCCCCGAGGGATCCCTGTCCGGCACGGTCCTCGAGACCACGGCGGGGTGGATCGTCATGCTCGAGGCTTCCACGCTGGAAGCGAGACTCGTCTCGGTCGCCCCGGACTCGGGCGACGTCCAGTGGTCGATCCCGATGCCCGAGGCCCGCTGCACCACCTCGACCGGTGACGCACTCGTCTGCCTCACCCGCAGCGGCGGGTCCACGTTCGAGCTCGTCACCGTGGACGCGAGCAGCGGGGCACCCGTGGGCGACCCGGTCCCCACCGACATCGCGCATGTCCCGGTGTTCGTGGTCCCGATGGGTGACGACGGTCTGACGGCCTTCACCATGCGTAGCGAGCTCATCGGTCTCGACCTCCAGGGCAACACGATGTGGCGCGAGGAGCTCGATACCGGCGACTACGAGACCGAGTGGATCCAGCCGGACGTCGCCCGGCTGGGCCCCTCGACGATCCTGTTCCTGGGTACCTACGTGGGCACCGTGCAGGTCGACGCGCAGGGCCCCCACATGCACGAGTGCCGCAGCGTCGCGGTGACCGAGCAGGCGTGGATGTGCACCGGCGAGGACGACGCGGTGGGCCGGGATGCCGACGGCGCCGAGCTGTGGCGCGAGGGCTGGCAGGACTACTACCTCGTGGACCGGTACCAGCACATCGCACCGGTCATCATCGTCGACAACTGGGACGGCACCGTCTCCGGCGTCGATCCGCTGACCGGCACGCACGGCGCCTTGATCGAGGTCAGCGACGACCCAGGAGCATCGTTCAACTTCCTCGGCGACCCGGAGCATCCGTTCGTCTTTGCCGACGACACCGTGAGCCTGCTCGACGCCGACCTGACCACGGTGCTGTGGACCTCACCCATCGAGGACGAGTACCTCAACATCGCGGGCGGCGGCCTGGCGGGCGACACCCTCGCGATCGACGCCCAGCACTCCTACGGGTTCGACCTCGACACCGGCGAGATGCAGTGGGAGCGCGCCTTCCTGCCCAATGACGCCCTCGTCGTGGGAGAGGCGTTCGTCGGCATGCAGGGCAGCGACCTGATCCGCTACCAGCTTCCCTGAGGCGTCCGCTCGCCCGTCGTGCCCCGCAGCGCGTCGGTCCCGTGCTCACGTCGCTCGAATCCGTGCTCCATGGGCAGCTCGGTGCTACCGCCATCGAGCACCGCTGCTGCGGTGAGGAACCCGGCAGCGGCGACAGCGAGGGCCACGAGCAGTCCGAGCGCGCGCACCACGAACGGGGACGACCATCGGCCGCCCGTGGCACCGTTGCGCACGCCCATACCTCTGACATGTCCCGATACCGCGGTTCATTACACGGCGGGACAGATCAGCTCTGCACGCGCTCCATCACAAGCTCGCGCACGCGACCCGCGTCGGCCTGACCGCGCGTCGCTTTCATGACCGCACCGATGATGGCGCCGATCGGGCCCAGATTCCCCGACCGGATCTTCTCGGCGATGTCGGGCTGGGCGGCGAGGGTGGCGTCGATGACCTCGAGCAGCGGGCCGTCGTCGGAGACGATCTCCAGGCCGCGGGCGGTCAGCACCTGCTCGGGGCTGCCCTCCCCCGCCAGCACGCCTTCGAGCACCTGCCGCGCGAGCTTGTCGTTGATGCGACCGGCGTCCACGAGCGACTGCAGCTCGCCGATCGCGGCAGCCGTGACCGGCAGCTCCTCCAGCGAGACGTCCTGGTTCTTGGCCGTGCGAGCCAGCTCACCCATCCACCACTTGCGCGCGGCTGCCGGGCTCGCGCCGGCAGCGACCGTCGCCTCGATCAGCTCGAGCGCGCCGGCGTTGACCACGTCGCGCATCTCGGCGTCGGCGTAGCCCCACTCGCCCTGCAACCGACGGCGGCGCGCGGCCGGCATCTCGGGCAGGCTCGCCCTGATCTCCTCGACCCATGCGCGCGAGGGAGCCACCGGCACCAGGTCCGGCTCGGGGAAGTAGCGGTAGTCCTCGGCGTCGGACTTCACGCGACCCGGCGACGTCGAGCCGTCCTCCTCATGGAAGTGGCGCGTTTCCTGCAGGACCGAGCCACCGCCGTCGAGCACCTCCGCCTGACGGGCGATCTCGAAACGCACGGTCCGCTCGACCGAGCGGAACGAGTTGACGTTCTTGGTCTCGGTGCGGGTCCCGAGCGGCGCCTCCGGCGTGGCACGCAGCGACACGTTGACGTCGGCGCGCACGTTGCCGCGCTCCATGCGCGCCTCGGAGACTCCCAGCGCCCGGAAGATGTCGCGCAGCGTCTGCACGTAGGCGCGCGCGACCTCGGGAGCGCGGTCGCCCACACCGGTGATCGGCTTGGTGACGATCTCCACCAGCGGCACGCCGGCGCGGTTGTAGTCCACGAGCGAGTGCGACGCCCCGTGAATCCGCCCATCGGCACCGCCGACGTGGGTGTTCTTGCCCGCGTCCTCCTCCATGTGCGCCCGCTCGATCTCGACGCGGAACACCGTGCCGTCCTCGAGCTCCACGTCGAGGTGACCCTCGTAGGCGATCGGCTCGTCGTACTGGGAGGTCTGGAAGTTCTTCGGGATGTCCGGGTAGAAGTAGTTCTTCCGCGCGAATCGGCAGGTCTCGGCGATCTCGCAGTTCAGCGCCAGCCCGATCTTGATCGCGTGCTCCACGGCGGTGCCGTTGAC
>NZ_JBMDXJ010000099.1:0-6632 GCF_048594945.1 Pseudactinotalea sp.
TGATACACCTCAGTCCAGCACCACCCGTTCGCCAACGAACGCCATCTGAAGGAGAGACCCATCGTGGCCGAGCTGTTCTACGACGACGACGCCGACCTGTCCCTCATCGCCGCCAAGAAGGTGGCTGTGATCGGGTACGGCAGCCAGGGGCACGCGCACGCCCTCAACCTGCGCGACTCCGGTGTCGACGTCCGCATCGGTCTGCGAGAGGGCAGCGCCTCGGCCGAGAAGGCCGAGAACGAAGGCCTCCGCGTGCTGAGCGTCGCCGACGCGACCAAGGAGGCCGACGTCGTCGTCATCCTCGCTCCTGACCAGGTTCAGCGGAACGTCTACGCCGCCGAGATCGAGCCGAACCTCGCCGAGGACGCCACGCTGGTGTTCGGGCACGGCTTCAACATCCGCTTCGGCTACATCAAGCCCAAGGCCGGCAACGACGTCATCATGGTCGCCCCCAAGGGCCCGGGTCACCTCGTGCGCCGCGAGTACGTGGATGGCCGGGGCGTGCCGGTGATCGTGGCGGTCGAGCAGGATGTCTCGGGCAACGCCTGGCCGCTCGCGCTGTCCTACGCCAAGGGCATCGGCGGTCTGCGCGCCGCCGGCATCAAGACGACCTTCACCGAGGAGACCGAGACCGACCTGTTCGGTGAGCAGGCCGTGCTCTGCGGCGGCGCCTCGCAGCTGGTCCAGTACGGCTTCGAGGTGCTGACCGAGGCCGGCTACCAGCCGGAGGTCGCGTACTTCGAGGTGCTGCACGAGCTCAAGCTGATCGTCGACCTCATGTACGAGGGCGGCATCGCCAAGCAGCGCTGGAGCGTTTCCGACACCGCCGAGTACGGCGACTACGTCTCGGGCCCGCGGGTGATCGACCCGCACGTGAAGGAGAACATGAAGGCCGTGTTGGCCGACGTGCAGAACGGCGCCTTCGCGCAGCGGTTCATCGACGACCAGGACGCCGGCGCGCCGGAGTTCAAGGAGCTCCGCGCCAAGGGCGAGGCGCACCCGATCGAGGCCACCGGCCGCGAGCTGCGGAAGCTGTTCGCGTGGGTGAAGCCCACGGACGCTGATTACACCGAGGGAAGCGCCGGACGCTGAGGGAGGTGGGCCCGACGTAGGAGGGTCCATCCGGACGAGGCGGTAGGTGTCTTCCCGACCACAAGGACCGAGGGAAGCGCCGGACGCTGACGTAGACGCGAACGAGGCCCCACCAGCTGAAGCTCGAGGGGCCTCGTTCTGACCGGGACTCAGACCTTGAGGATCGGGAGCTGGAACGGGTAGCGGTAGACCTCGCCGTTCCAGGCGCGCAACGCCCCGACGATCGAGAGCACGATCTGGGCGATCGCGGGGACGACCCACAGCACGATCGAGATCGGGAGGCCGATGATCGTGATCGCGAGGATCCAGGCCACGATCCAGCACGCCCACACGGTGATGTGGAAGTTGAAGGACGAGGCGGCCGCGTTGCGCACGAGCGAGTTGCGGTCCTTGTAGATGAAGTACAGGATCAGCGGGCCGAGGAAGCTCAGCCAGCCGGCGCTCACGATCGCGGCGATGATCGGCGACAGGTGGGCGAGCACCGCGAGGATGCGGTCGTCCGTGCCGGCGCTGGGGTCGACCTGCCCGCGGTTCGGTGCGCTCTGCTGCGTACCCCAGGCAGGCTGGTCGGTCTGCTCCGGCTGCTGGTCGGGCGATGGGTAGGTCACGTCGGTCCCCTTGCTCCGGGTACTGGGTTCCCCGGATGCTTCACAGTCTCCCGAATGGCTGAGTCGGTGTCGAGCCGGTCAGCCCCCGGGGGGTAACCGGAACAGCGCGGCGTACCGGGCATGATGGTCCGGTGACCGACCGGATGCCTGGCCCTGAGACCCCTGCCGGGCTGACAAGGGACGCCCAGCGGGTCGCGGCGGCGCTCGGCGTCGCTGCCACGGTGCTGGCAGTGCCCGCCGTGCTCGTGGCGGGCGGTGCCGCGGTCGGGTTCGCGGCGGTGGCGGTGCTCGTGGCGACCTCGCTCTCGCAGTCCTCGAGCGTCCTTGCCTGGGTGTTGCTGGTGCTGGCGATCGCCGGACTGGCGGTCACGGTGAGTTTCCTGATCCGCGTGCGCGCGACCCGCCGCGCGGGCCGCGACCGCGACCGCCTTGCCGCCGACCTGCTCGGTCTCGTCGATGTCGATGCCCTGACGACGGCGGTGCTCGCCGACCTGGCGGAGCTCACCTCGGTCGAGGGTGGGGTTCGGGCGATCTCGCGCGCTCGCGCGCTCTGGCGGCTGCTGCGCCGCTTGGACATGGAGGAGCACGCCGGCCAGTTCGCCCGAGCGAAGTGGTTCGTACCGCCGGAGGTGGGCGCCACCTGGTTGCTCGCGCAACTCGTCACCTGGGGAGGGCTCGGCGCGTGGATCCTGGTGCCGATCGTCGGCGGCGCGCGCGCTGCCGGCTGGCTCTGAGACGAGTTGCTCGCATCCACCGCCCACCGGGGAAGGCGCTTCCGGGCGATTCGCCGGCACCACGTGACGGTGAATCGCACGCGTTGGGCGGCGAGGGTCCGCATGACGCCTACATCCTGAGACGCCGATCCCAGGAGGTGGGACGCATCGGTTAAGGTGCGAGACATGGCACGCACGATCAAGCTCGCAGTGATCCCCGGTGACGGCATCGGCACCGAGGTCGTCGCCGAGGGACTCAAGGTCCTCGACGTGGCGCTGCAGGGCAGTGACGTCACCATCGAGCAGACGCCGTTCGACCTCGGCGCCGCGCGCTGGCACCGCACCGGCGACGCCCTCACCGACGAGGACCTCGAGGCGATCACGGGTCACGACGCGATCCTGCTCGGCGCCGTGGGCGACCCGAGCGTGCCCTCCGGCGTGCTTGAGCGCGGGCTGCTGCTCAAGCTCCGGTTCGCGCTGGACCACTACGTAAACGTGCGCCCCTCGAAGTTGTACCCCGGCGTCCCCAGCCCACTGGCGAACCCCGGCGACGTCGACTTCGTGGTGGTCCGCGAAGGCACCGAGGGTCCGTACGTGGGCAACGGCGGTGCGCTGCGGGTGGGCACCCCGCACGAGATCGCGACCGAGGTCAGCGTCAATACCGCGCACGGTGTGGAGCGTGTGGTCCGCGATGCGTTCGCTCGCGCCCAGGCTCGCCCGCGCAAGAAGCTCACGCTCGTGCACAAGCACAACGTGCTCGTGCACGCCGGCCACCTGTGGCGGCGCACCGTGGAGGCCGTCGCGGCCGAGTTCCCCGAGGTCGAGCACAACTACCAGCACGTCGACGCGGCCACGATCTACCTCGCGACCAACCCGAGCCAGTACGACGTCATCGTCACCGACAACCTGTTCGGTGACATCCTCACCGACCTCGCGGCCGCCATCACTGGCGGCATCGGCCTCGCAGCCTCCGGCAACGTCAACCCCTCGGGCGAGTTCCCCTCGATGTTCGAGCCCGTGCACGGCTCGGCGCCCGACATCGCGGGCCAGGGCAAGGCCGACCCGACCGCAGCGATCCTCTCGGTCTCGCTCCTGCTCGAGCACCTCGGACTGGACGAGGCCGCTGCGAAGGTGAGCGACGCCGTCGAGAAGGACATCGAGGACCGCGCGGCCCAGCACGCGGCGACCTCGCGCAGCACCGCCGAGATCGGCGATGCGATCGCCGCTCGAGTAGCCGGCTGAGCGCGCCGCCCGGGCTCGCCCGCCACGGCACGCTCCACCCGTTCTCGCCGCAGGGCGCGGAACGGGCGTCACGTCACCCTTCTCGACATTACGGTGGAGCCATCATGAACGCTGCAGCAACCTACGAGGTGCGACCGAGCTCGCACCCACGCACCCTGGCCGAGCGCACCGCGGCGCTCGCTGACCTGAAGTTCGGCGTCGTCTTCTCGGACCACATGGCGCGTGCCAGGTGGACCGAGTCCGATGGCTGGCATGATCGCCGCATCGAGGCGTACGGCCCGCTCAGCCTCGATCCCGCCGCCGCTGTGCTGCACTACGCACAGGAGATCTTCGAGGGCCTCAAGGCGTACCGGCACGCCGACGGCTCGGTCTGGGCATTCCGCCCCGACCGCAACGCGGCCCGGTTGGCCCGGAGCGCGAAGCGTCTCGCTCTTCCGGCGCTGAGCGAGGAGGATTTCCTCGCCTCGATCGCCTCGCTCGTGGCGACGGACGCGGAGTGGGTGCCCTCGGCGCCGGGATCCTCGCTGTACCTGCGGCCGTACATGTTCGCTTCCGAGGCGTTTCTCGGGGTGCGGGCCGCCAAGCAGGTCGACTACCTCGTGATCGCTTCACCCGTGGGCCCGTACTTCACCAACGGCTTCCAGCCGCTGAGCATCTGGGTGGACGCGGAGTACAACCGCGCCGGACCGGGTGGCACGGGTGACGCCAAGTGCGGCGGCAACTACGCCGCGAGCCTGCTGCCGCAGGCGCTGGCGTACGAGCAGGGCTGCGACCAGGTCTGCTTCCTCGACGCCGCCACCGGGACCTATCTCGAGGAGCTCGGCGGCATGAACGTCTTCCTCGTGCACGCCGACGGCTCGGTCACCACGCCCGCGCTCGGCACGATCCTCGAAGGCGTCACCCGCGACTCGATCCTGCAGATGTGCCGCGAGGGTGGCCGTGAGGTGAGTGAGCAGCGGATCGCGCTGACCGACCTGCTGGAGCAGATCGGTTCCGGCGACGTGACCGAGGTGTTCGCCTGCGGAACCGCCGCCGTGATCACACCGATCGGCCGGCTCAAGGGCACCGACTTCGACGTCACGATCGGCAGCGGCGACGCCGGCCCGGTCACCACCGAGCTGTACGAGGCGATCACCGACATCCAGTACGGGCGTCGCGAGGACGTCCACGGCTGGATGCACCGCCTGGTCTGAGGTTGCCTCATTCAGTCGGGCTCAGCACCGCTCGGGTGAGGAGCCCGACGGCGTCGCTCACCTCCTCCGGCGGTGTCGCGGCCGTGAGGGGGTAGCGCGTGAGGTCGGAACGCGCGAGCGCGCGCCCGAATGCGGGGGAGGTGTCGCTGGAGTGTGACAGCAGCAGCGTCCCGTGCACCCACTCGGTCACCAGCCCCGTGCATGCGGCGGCGTGACCGAGTGTGTGGCCCACGCCGTCGACGAAGAACCGCAGCAACGCCTCATTGAGCGCGAGTGCGTGCGGACCGCCGATCCGGTCGCTGGTGAGCAGTGCCACGTGGCCGGGCGAGCTGCCCAGCACTCCGAGCACGTGCAGCAGGAAGCGTGTGAACGACTCGGATGGCGCCTCCGTCGTCAGCAGGGAGAGGTCGAGGCGGCCGAGAAAGGCGTCGGCGACGTGCTGTCGCAGGTCGTCCATGTCCTCCACGTAGGTGTAGACGGCGTTGGGGGAGACGCCCGCTTGCTGTGCCACCGCGCGCAGCGTCAGGCCCTGGTTGCCGCGTGCGGCGAGTACCTGCTCGGCGGCCTCGACCAGCAGCGGCAGCGTCACGTCCCCGCGCGGGCCTCGTCGGCGTGCCATGGAGCCGATGCTACGCTGATAATTGTGCAGCGAACAAATGCCTCGGAGCGGCGCGCCGCAGTCCTGTTCGTCGGTGGGACGCTCGGCGTCATCACGCTCGTGTGCCTGGGCTTTCTCGTGGTGGACGTGATCATCCCGGAGGCGGCGGTGGTCGTCGGCCGATGGATCCCGGCGCTGGTGGCGCTGGTGGTGATGCGGATCGTCGGTCTGCCCGGAGATGTGGGGCGCTGGTGGGGCCTGCGGCCGCGGGGCTGGCGCCGCACGCTGGTTGGATGTGTCATCGGGATGCTCGGCCTCGCGGCGATCTACCTGGCGGCCGCGCTGCTCACCGGGCTGACCGGGCAGGTGCAGCCGTTGCCGGCTGCCGACCTCGCAGCGGCGGCGGTCTGGCTGCTCCCGTACGCGCTGATCTTCTCGCTCAGCACCATCGGCGAGGAAGCCGGGTGGCGCGGATTCCTGCAGCGCCTGCTGGCGGCACAAGGGTTCTGGCGGATGGCGGCGATCGTGTCGGGGGTGTGGGTCGCCTTCCACGTCCCGCTGCACGGCGTGATGGTCCTGCAGGGCACACTGCCCCTGCAGGTGGCACTGGCTACCACCGCGGGCCTGTTCCCGCTCGGGCTGCTGCTCTCGGCGCTCGTGGCGCGCTTCGGGTCGGTGTGGCCGGCCGTGCTCGCCCACGCCATGCCGCTCTCGGCGCTCAACCTCGTGCGGGGTGCGGGCGATCTGGCCGCGCTGCCGCTCTGGCTGCTCACTGCAGTGACGGCGTTGCTGCTGGCGGGGGCCGCCGCCGTGCTCGCGCGCGGCCGGCTCCCGGTGGAGTCGGCCGACGCCGCCGAGCCTCAGGCCGAGTCGGCCTCGTCGTAACGGTCGACGACGGCGACGTCGAGCGGGAACGTGATCGGGAAGTCTCCGAACAGCAGCCTGCCCGCTGCTGTTGCCGACGCCACCACGTGGGCCGCGACCTGCTCAGCGAGTTCGGCGGGCGCGTGCACCACGATCTCGTCGTGCAGGAAGAACACCAGATGAGGGCGACCGTGACCGGGGAGGTGCGGCTCGGAGGTCTCGGGAGGTCTGCCGTCGGACTCCGTCGTGACTGCCGGCATCGTCCGTAGCCGGCGCCGCAGCTCGGCCATCCAGCACAGTGCCCACTCCGCAGCGGTGCCCT